>NZ_JBHXPI010000007.1:115528-281607 GCF_042718575.1 Streptomyces sp. NPDC058579 | reverse complement strand
GGGCGGGCGACGCCCCGTCCGGAACCTTGTCGAGCTTGTCAGTCACAACGACTGCCCTTCAGTGGTGCGTCGGGATCAGGAGCCGCCGTTGATCTTGGCCGCGGGAATGGCGCCGTCCCCGGCGTTCCACTTGTCCAGCGCCGCCTTGTAGGTGCCGTCCTTGATGATCGCGTCGAGGGCTTCCTTGATCGCGTCACGCAGCTGCGTGTCCTTCTTGTCGACGGCGATGCCGAAGAAGCCGGCGTCCGTCTTGTTGGCGATGGCCTCGAAGTCGTTGCCGCCGCCCGCGGTCTTCGCGATGTACGCGGCGACCGGCGAGTCGTTCAGGTCGGCGACGGCGCCGCCCGCCTTGACGCGGGTCTGGGCCTCGGCGTCGGTCGGGAAGGACTCGAAGGTGAGGGCGGGCTTGCCGTCCTTCTTGCACTTCTCGGCCTGGTCCTTGGCGGCCTGCTCGTACGTCGTGCCCCGCTGTACGGCGAGCTTCTTGCCGCACAGGTCGTCGAGGGACTTGATGTTCTCCGGGTTGCCCTTCTTGACCAGGATGCCGGTGGACGCGGTGAAGTAGTCGACGAAGTCGACACCCGTGCCGACCTTCTGGCCCTTGTCGTCCAGGCCCTCCTGGCGGGCCTTGGTGTCGGTCATCGAGGACATCACGACGTCCGTACGACCGGTCGGGAGCGCGGTGAGCAGGGTGTCGAACGTGCCGCTGGCGAACTCGAACTTCACACCGAGCTGCTTGCCCAGGGCGGCGGCGATGTCGGGGTCGACACCGACGATCTTGTCGCCCTCCTTGAACTCCATCGGGGCGTACGTGGCGTCCGTACCCACCTTGATGACGCCGGCCTTCTGGATGTCGGCGGGGAGCTTGGCGAAGAGCGGGGCGTCGGAGACGGCGCCGGAGGTCTTGTCGCCCGTGGGGGTCGAGCCACCGTTGGTCTGGTCGCCGCAGGCGGTCAGCAGCATGGAGCCGGCGACCGCGATGGCGGCGACCGCGGCAAGACGGGAGGTGCGGGTCTTGGCGGTCGTGCGGCGCGTGGAGCGTGCGGTCATGGTCGGGTTCCTCCGGCGTGTGAGGCGTTGCCATAGGCCGCGCGCACGCACCTTCGGGTGTCGCGACCTCGTGTGATTACGCGCATCTTGCCATTCGGACGGCGTCAATCAGACGGCCACGCATGTCAAAATCGGATAACGGGTGACCCCCGAACTCCGGAGGCCCGGTGGACACTGGCCGGACCTCTTCCGGGGAATGCTCCCCGAGGCCGGAAAATCTCCGGTTGATCTCGCCATCCGGACGACACGAAGGCCACCATCCGGTCTACACGAGAACGTTTCCGGACATGGGACGACGCGCCTGGTCTGCGCAAGGTGCCTTTGCGTCCGTATGAGCCGCGTCACCGCTCCGCAATGGACTCGTCTACGGTGATGTACGTCCGGTAAGAAGGATCCTCACACCCCTCATCCGGGGCTCAGGGCGCGTTGTGCGGCGCGCCCGCGCGGTTGCCAGACACGGCGACCGCGGGACCCGCCCACCCCTCCTCAACAAGGAGTGGCCACCCTCAAATGAAGAAGACTTAAGGGGTCAACCCAATGGCAGCGGAGATCGTCAATCCTCGCAGCGAGAGCGGCACGGAAGGGGCTCAGGAGCCCTTCGATCCGGCCTTCGCGCTGCACCGCGGCGGCAAGATGGCCATCACGGCCACGGTGCCGCTGCGCGACAAGGACGACCTGTCCCTCGCGTACACGCCCGGCGTCGCCAAGGTGTGCACGGCGATTGCCGAGCAGCCGGAGCTGGTCCACGACTACACCTGGAAGTCCCAGGTCGTCGCGGTCGTGACCGACGGTACGGCGGTGCTCGGACTCGGCGACATCGGCCCGGAGGCGTCGCTTCCGGTCATGGAGGGGAAGGCCATCCTCTTCAAGCAGTTCGGCGGCGTGGACGCGGTGCCGATCGCGCTCGCCACCACCGACACCGACGAGATCGTGGAGACCGTCGTCCGGCTCGCCCCGTCCTTCGGCGGCGTGAACCTGGAGGACATCTCGGCGCCCCGGTGCTTCGAGATCGAGCGCAAGCTCCAGGAGCGCCTGGACATCCCCGTCTTCCACGACGACCAGCACGGCACCGCCGTCGTCACCCTCGCCGCGCTCCGTAACGCGGCGAAGCTGACCGAGCGGGGCCTCGGCGACCTGCGTGCGGTCATCTCCGGCGCCGGTGCGGCGGGCGTCGCCATCGCCAAGTTCCTCCTCGAGGCGGGGCTCGGTGACGTGGCCGTCACGGACCGCAAGGGCATCGTCAGCCGTGACCGGGACGACCTGAACCCGGTCAAGCGTGAGCTCGCGGAGATCACCAACAAGGCGGGCCTCACCGGCTCCCTGGAGGACGCGCTGGCCGGCGCGGACGTCTTCATCGGCGTCTCCGGCGGTACGGTCCCGGAGGCCGCGGTCGCGTCCATGGCGCCGAACGCGTTCGTGTTCGCCATGGCCAACCCGAACCCCGAGGTCCACCCCGACGTCGCGCACAAGTACGCGGCCGTCGTGGCGACCGGCCGTTCGGACTACCCGAACCAGATCAACAACGTGCTCGCCTTCCCCGGCATCTTCGCCGGTGCCCTCCAGGTCCGGGCCTCCCGGATCACCGAGGGCATGAAGATCGCCGCGGCGAACGCCATCGCGGACGTGGTCGGTGACCAGCTCGCCGCCGACTGCGTGATCCCGTCGCCCTTTGACGAGCGCGTCGCCCCGGCGGTCGCGACCGCCGTCGCCGCCGCCGCCCGCGCCGAGGGCGTGGCCCGGCGCTGACGCCGCGCGCACCCCGCGGAGGGCCCCGTCCTGGTCTCAGGGCGGGGCCCTTCCGCATGCCCCTCGTGGCCGCGGCGGCAGGGACGTGCGTCACAGCGATGCGCGGTTCCGCCGCGGGCCCGGTGACCCTACGCTCATGGCCATGTTCGCTGCCTACGCCGCCCGAATCGATCGTGACCAGCCGCTGAACGGCCTTGAGCTGGGCGAGCGGCCCGAGCCCGAGGTGCGTCCCGGGTGGGCCACCGTCACCGTCAAGGCCGCCTCGCTCAACCACCACGACCTCTGGTCGCTGCGCGGGGTGGGCCTGCCCGAGGAGAGGCTGCCGATGATCCTCGGCTGCGACGCCGCGGGCATCGACGAGAACGGGAACGAGGTCGTCCTCCACTCGGTCATCGGCCAGTCCGGCCACGGGGTCGGCCCCGACGAGCCGCGCTCGATCCTGACCGAGCGGTACCAGGGCACCTTCGCCGAGCGCGTCACCGTGCCCAGCTGGAACGTGCTCCCCAAGCCCAAGGAGCTCTCCTTCGAGGAGGCCGCCTGCCTCCCGACCGCCTGGCTCACCGCGTACCGCATGCTCTTCACCAACGCGGGCGTCCGCCCCGGCGACTCCGTCCTGGTCCAGGGCGCGGGCGGCGGAGTCGCCACCGCCGCCATCGCCCTCGGCGCCGCCGCCGGCCTGCGGGTCTTCGCCACCAGCCGCGACGAGGCCAAGCGGAAGCGGGCCGTCGAGCTCGGCGCCCTCGACGCGTACGAGCCGGGCGCCCGGCTGCCGAAGCGGGTGGACGCCGTCATCGAGACCGTCGGCGCCGCCACCTGGTCGCACTCGGTCAAGTCGCTGCGCCCCGGCGGCACCCTGGTGATCTCGGGCGCCACGAGCGGCGACCGCCCCTCGCACGCCGAGCTCACCCGGATCTTCTTCCTGGAGCTCAAGATCGTCGGCTCCACGATGGGCACCAAGGACGAGCTGGAGGACCTGCTCGCCTTCTGCGCCACCACGGGCCTCCGGCCGGTGATCGACCAGGTGCTGCCGCTGGACCGCGCGCGCGAGGGCTTCGAGAAGATGGCCTCCGGCGACCTCTTCGGAAAGATCGTCCTGACCAACTCTTGATGGATCGTCAGATCTGCTGATGGGATCTCCGGCACCGCGATCGCTCGCGATCACACCGTCGTGCCGGAGGTCCCCATGTTGCGAACGACCCTTGCCGCAGGCGCCGTTGTCGCCGCGCTCCTCGCCCCGGGCGGAGTACCCGCTCAAGAAGACTTACCTCGTCTCACCGATGACCAAGGGCGCGTCCTCACCCTCCGCGGGTGGAACGTCGAGGACAAGGCCAACCGCGGCGAACAGGCCCTCTCCGCCATCACCGAGCGGCACTTCCGCGACATGCGGGCCAAGGGCTTCAACTTCGCCCGGCTGCTCGTCTTCTGGGACGACCTGGAGCCGCGGCGCGGCCAGTACAGCCAGGACTATCTGCGGAAGATCGAACGCATCCTGGACTGGGCGGAGAAGTACGACGTCCACGTCCTCATCGACGCCCACCAGGACGTCTTCGGTCCCGCCTTCGGCCACCGCGGCGTGCCCGCCTGGGCGACCAGGACCGACGGGCTGCCCTTCACCCCGCACCCGGACGACTGGTTCGCCGAGTACTTCGAGCCGGCCGTGCAGCGCGCCTTCACACATCTCTACGAGGACGAGGACCTGCGCCGAGCCCAGGCCGCGATGTGGCGCGTGCTCGCCGACCGGTTCGAGGACCACCCGGCCGTCCTCGGCTACGACCTGATCAACGAGCCCATGGGCGAGCTGCGCGAGGGCGAGGACCTGCCGACCGCCGCCCGGCGGATCGAGCGCGAGCAGCTGACCCCGATGTACAACCGGCTCGCGGACGCGGTCCGCGCGGTGGACCGGGACACCTGGGTCTTCGTCGAGCCGACCCCGATCGTCGGCGAGGGCGTGCCCACCGGCCTCGGCCGGATCGACGACCCGAAGGTCGTCTATGCCCCGCACTTCTACAACACCGCCATGGAGGCGGGCGCCGACTACGACCCGGCGGCCGGCTGGATCGAGACGTACGAACGGGCCGTGACGCAGTACCCCAAGGAGTACAAGGTCCCGGTCGTCGTGGGGGAGTGGGGGCCGCTCAACAACACCCTGCCGAACATGAACCGCTTCTACCGCGAGGCGATGGCCTCCCTCGGCCGGTACGGCAGCGGGTGGGCCGGCTATGTGTGGTGCTACGGCGGCGGGTACTGCGCCGTGGACGGCGCCGGGACCTTCCGTACGAACAAGGAGCTGACCGCCGAGCCCTACGCGGAGGCCGTCGCGGGCACGGTCACCTCCGCCGCGTACGACTCCGGGGAAGAGGCCGGGGCCGGGGTCTACCGGCTGGAGTACGTGTCGTCCCGCCGGGGCTCGCGGGTCACCGAGCTCTCCCTTCCCCCGGGCGCCTGGCAGGTGACGGCCCGGGGGAAGGCGATCGTGCTCCGCACGGGCAAGTCCGGCGGCTCCGCCCTGGTCCTCGCGGCCCCGGGCGCCCGGGTGACGGTGACCGCCACCCGGGGCCCGCGCTAGGCGTTCTTGTGGTCCGGCTGGAGGAGCGAGGTGACGCGGTCCGCCGCCGTCGACAGGTGGCGGCGGGCCTCGGTCAGCTGGGCCGCCGTCACCCCGTGGTCCCGCGCGGCGTCACGGATGTCGTCGCGGAACCGGTCGAGGAGCCGGTCCAGGTCGCGGGCCGGGTCGCCGGTGGACTCGACGGTCCGGGCCCAGTCAGAGACGGCCTCCTCCGAGACGGTGTCCTCGGGGGTGGCTGCCGGGGTGGCCTCCGCCGCGGTCTGCTCCTGGGTCGGCTTCCCCGGAGCCGTCGTGCGACCCGAGGCCCTGGGGTGTGTCGTGCCCGTGACCAGGCCGCCGAGCTGGGCGGTGATGTCCGAGATGCCCTCCCAGACGCCCTTCGGCCAGTCGCCGCGCGCGAAGTGGTCCTGGACCTGGTCCTGGACCTGCTGGGCGATCCGCTGGAACTCCTTGGCCTGCCGCTGCGCGGACTGGGCCTCCTCGCGGGCCTGGCGGGTCTGCTCCCGCCACTCCTGCTTCGCGCGGCGCAGCTCCTCCTTGGCGTCGGCGAACGCGGAGCCCTTCTGCCGGGTCTCGCTCGCCGCCGCGCGCATCTCGCTGCGCAGCTTGCCCGCCGCCCCGCGCACGTCGTCGCGGATCTCGGCGGCGAGCTCGGAGACGGACTCGCGGATCTCCCGCTCCAGGTCGTCCAGTTCGCCGACGCGGCCGGCCAGCTCGGCGCGGCCCGCGTCGGTGATCGAGTACACCTTGCGGCCGCCCTCGGTGGCGTGCGTGACCAGACCCTCGGCCTCCAGCTTGGCGAGCCGGGGGTAGACCGTGCCGGCCGACGGTGCGTACAGCCCCTGGAACCGCTCCTCCAGGAGCCGGATCACCTCATAGCCGTGGCGGGGCGCCTCGTCGAGGAGCTTGAGCAGATAGAGACGCAGGCGGCCGTGGGCGAAGACGGGCGGCATGTCACAGCACCTTTCCGGAGGGCGAGGACGGGGGCGTGGCGGAGGGTGAGGGGGCGGCGCCGACGTCGGTGGAGCGGTCGGAGCCTTCGGAGCCGTCGGAGTCTTCGGGGTTCACCGTCTCCGGGCGGCGCAGGAGGGCGATCGAGCCGGACATCGTCGTGGCCTTGAGCTTGCCGCGGCCGTCGCCGAGCGTGCCGGTGATGCTCTTCGTGCCCCACTGCCCGTTCACCCGGAGGTCCTCGAAGGCGTTGGAGACGGCGCCGCTCGTGGTGCTGGCCTCGACCTCGGTGTCCGAGGGGTGCGGAATCCTGAGCGCGATCTCGCCGGAGACGCTGGTCAGGCGGATGTCGGTGGGCGGTCCCGCCGGCTCGCCGGCGTCCAGGTCGATCACCAGGTCCCCGCTGACCGTTTCGGCCTTCACGGAGGCCCCCGAGCCGTCGATGACGGTCAGATCGCCGGTCACGGTGTTGACCCGCAGCGCGCCCGTGACCGTGTGGGCCTCGAAGGAGCCGGAGACGCTCTCCGCGTGGACCGGTCCGGAGAGCCCGACGAGGGTGGTGTCACCGGTGACGCCCTGGACGTCCGTACGCCCCCTGATCCCGGAGATCACCGCACCGGCGCCGACCACGCCCACCTCGACGTCCGCGCCGGCCGGGACGGCCACCGAGACCACGGCCCGGCGGCGGAGCCCCTTGGGGTCGAACCACTTGAGGAAGTTCTGCCAGTGCAGGTCCTCGTAGGTGACGGTCAGGGTCGAGCCCTCCTGCGTCACGATGAGCGGCGGGCCCTTGATCTCGGAGATCTCCAGCCGGGCGGTGCTCTCGTCGGTGCCCACCACGTTCACCGTGCCGTTGACGACGCGGACCCGGAGGCAGGAGACGGGGTCGGTCAGCGTGAGTTTCGTCGGCTCGGCAACGGACCACTCTGTCATCGTGCTGACCTCCCGTTCGGTGACGCAACATATCGCGTCTCTCGCTAGACACGATATATCGCGGTACGGGGAAGTCAACCCCCGTTCGGTGAGGGCGCGAGCAGGCATTCACTCTCGTAACGGGACAAATTGGCCTAGCGTAAGGCCTCATGAACGCGACATCCGGATCGAGCCCCGCCGCTCGTCCCGCCGGGGCGCTGCTGCTCTGCCGCGCCGAGCCCGCGGCGGTCCGCCCACCGGCCCAGCTGCTGCGCGAACAACTGCTCCTCGCCCCGGCCGGAACCGAATGGAGCGTCGTCATTCCCGAGGGGAAGCCCTGGCTCCACGGCGGCGAGCCCGTCGAGCGGGTCGTCACCGGCTGGGCCACCGCGCTGGCCGTCTCCGCCGCCACCTGGCCGGTTCTCGCGCTCTGGTGGGACGCGGACCGGGCGGGCTTCACCCTGGCCGCCGGGTTCCGCCGCACCGTCGGCTACACCTGGCTGGCGGACGGCACCCCGGTCGGCGAGGACGAGGCCATGCGCACCTTCGCGGCCCGGCTCGCCCTCGACCCCGTCCTCGACGTGCAGGCCCTTGAGGCGCTCACCCGGCCCGACAGCGACGCCGACGCGCACGCCCGGCTCGTCGGCCTGGCCGCCGTCCTCGCGCGCGTGGGCCTCGTCCTGCCCACCGGCCTCACCCCCGGCGAGACCGCCGACCGGCTCCGCTCGGTCGCCCTGGCACAGGGGGCGGAACAGCTCGAATGGTCCGGCTGGCGCGACGCCGTGCGCGCCGAACTCGACGCGGTGGAGGGCGGCCCCTTCGGCCCGTATCTGCGCGGCCCCCGGGCCCGGCTGCTCGGCGCGGCGCAACTGGGGGCGGGACTGCCGCTGCTCGCCTGGGGCATCGGCCGCCGCAGCGGAGGCTGGACGGCGGCCGGAGCGCTGCTCGTCGTACACGGCGCGCTGGGGCTCGTGTACGACCGGCTGCGCGGTCCGTGACCCCCGAAGGGGGTCACGGGGGACGCGCTACTTACTCGTCGTCCTCGTCCTCGTCGTCGAGGCGGGCCAGCCAGGTCGCGAGGCGCTCGACGGGCACCTCGAAGTCGGGGTTGAGATCGACGAACGTACGAAGCTGCTCGGCGATCCACTCGAAGGAGACCTCCTCCGCGCCGCGCCGCTTCTCCAGTTCCTCGATGCCACGGTCAGTGAAGTACATGCGATCAGGATAGGCCGTGCCCCGCGCGGCCTATCGCGCTTGTCAGCGTCAGGGACTAGCCTTCTTCATCATCGTTTCGGGGAGCGGGGGGCCGCTGTGACGCACGGGATCGCTCGGATTCGACTGGACGACGGAACACCCGTCTGGGCCCGCGTCAGCGAGCCCGAGGAACTACGCCGGGGTGGCGGCTTCACGGACACCGGCATCGGGGACCGGGTCCTCTCCCTGACGGAGGGGCTCACCGACGTCGTGCGCGGGGTCGTCGGCTCGCTGCGGGGCGGGCTCGACCCGCAGGCGCCGGTCGAGGTCTCCGTCAGCTTCGGCATCGAACTCACCGCGCAGGCGGGGAAGGTGATCAGCGTCCTCGCGGAGGGCGGCGGCACGGCCTCGATCGCGGTCTCCCTCACCTGGACCGAACCGGGCCCGGCGCCCGCGGCCGATCCGGCCGCCGATCCGGTGGCCGACCCGGCCCCCGCACCCGTACCCGGTCCCGGCCGCGAACCAGGCTCCGTAACCGGCTCCGCCCCCGTCCCCGGTCCCGCGCCGGCGCCCGATGCGGGGGCGCCGCACCGGCCGGCGGCCGACGGCGCCGTATGAGCGCCTTCGAATCCCTCGTGCGCCCCGCGCTGGTACGCATCGCGGCTCCCGGTGACGGGTATGACCCGCACGGCGACCGGTACTGGGGCACCGGCTTCTTCATCGCCCCCGGCTGGGTGCTGACCTGCGCGCACGTCGTGGCCAAAGGGGGGAGCGAGGTGTGGAAAGGAGAGCGGGCCGTCGGCATCGTCTGGGAAGGCGGAGTGACGACCGGCGAAGTCGTCCTCGCGAGGCCGCGCCCCGCCGAGCCCGAACAGGAGCTGGACCGCTGGGACTTCCCGGACCTCGCGCTCGTCCGCGTCCCCGACGCCCGGGACGCGAGCTGCGTACGGCTCAGTGAGCGCCCGCCCGTCATCGCCGACCCCATCCCGGTCGCGCTGTACGGCTGGTCCCGGGTGACCGGCCGGCTCGCGATCCGCGACGCCGTCGGCAGGGTCCACGGCGTCGACGGCGAGGCCCTCCTGCTGAGCGGCACCCAGCCCGTGGAGGGGCTCTCCGGCGGCCCGGTCGTCGACCTGAACCGCGCGGTCGTCATCGGCCTCAACAAGGGGCGCGGCGCGGACGAGGGCGCCGCCGTCCCCATCACCTCCCTGCGCGGGCTCCACCGCGAGCGCGGCGGCGAGGTGCTCTCCGAGGTCATGCGGGACCACGACCGGTACCACCTCGCCCGCTTCCGCTCGCTCGACAACGAGGACGGCGACTGGACCAGGGCGCAGCTCCGGCACCGTCCACCCGGCGCCCTGGGCCTCGACCCCGGGCGCCGTATCCATCTGTACGGCCGGCTCGCCGAACTGCACCCGCCGACCGGACCCGGAGACGTCCTGCACCTCGTCGACGAGGCCCGGCGGCTGACCGTCGGCCACGACCTGCGCCCCGTGCTCGAAGTCGCCCCGCAGACCTGGCGCGAGGGCGTCGGCCTCCTCCACGAACTCCACGAACCGAACCAGGAGTCCGCCACCGACATCGGCCCGAACGCCGTGCTCGTGTACGCGGCCAAGGTCGCCCGGCACGTCAGGGAGCGGCACGGCGAGGGCACCGCCGTCACGGACCTGGCCGCCTGGATCACCGACGCCGCGACCGCGACACCGCTCCGCACCCGCAAGGCGATCGCCGCCGTCCTCGCGTACGGCCGACCCACCGGAGCCAGGACGGCCCGGGAGCCAGGGGCCCGCGCCGATGTCCTCGTCGAGATCGACCCCCCGCCCTACGGCCGGAAGTTCCCCTGGCGGGTGAAGCTGCTCTTCGACGGGCACACCATCACCCCGCTGTACGGGGACGACGAGGGCGTCGAGCGCGAACGGCTCCGGGACACCCTGCGGGAGCCGCTCGCGGAGGCGCTGGCCCGCGGCGACCGGGGCGAGCATCTGGCCGCCGTCGAGGCGCTGTTGCCGCGCGAGCTCTTCGACGAGCCCCTGGACACCTGGCGCCTCTCGCCCGACGACGACTTCTTCGACGAACGCTCGCTGCCCCTCGGCCACCGCCGGATCGTCGTCATCCGGGACCGCGGCCGCGCCGGGCGCCCGCCGGCGCCCGAGTGGCGCAGAAGGTGGCGGACGGCCGGCCTCGGACCGCTCCGGGCGGTACCGCTGCGCGCCGACACGCTCGCGGCGGCGCGGGACGTCCACGCCGCGCAGCGGATCCGCCGCGAGTCGCCCCGACAGGCCTGGGTACGGCTCTCGGACGCCGCGGACGGCTCGGTTCCGGTGTACTGCGGCCCCGTGGGCAGCGGTGACGGACTCAAGGCCATGGCCGCCGCGCTCGCCGCCGGCCATCCCATCGCCCTGTGGCGCCACGGCGCGCATGAACACGACCGCACGACCTGCGCCGAGTTCCACGAGCGGGCCGGCCTGCTGCTCGCCGAGGCGGGCGTGGCCGAGGGCCTGCACGGACCGGTCATCTCCTTGCGCAAGCGGGTGTCCGCGGACGAGGACCTGTATCTGGACATGGATGTGGATCTGGACGTGGATCTGGACATGGACGTGGATCTGGACGTGGACCCGGACACGGCCCTGGACGCCGATCCCGCCCTGACTCCGGGCCTGGATCCGGACCCCTCCCTCGATTCGGCAGTGGGCGGTGGCGGCCCGCCCGTCCGTTCCGAGCACGCCTGGGCCGAGAACCTCGCCGTTCTCTTCGACCCCCCGGACCGCCCGCCGCACGAAGACCCGCTCCAGGGCCCCTCGATGCTCGGCGAGGAGGACTGGTGACCCCGCCGCCACGCGGACAAAAGGTCCGGTTCGCGCATCGCAGAGGGGTGGGGTCCGGCGGTACGTTCGAGGGGCCGGCCCACGACACCGCAGAAGCCAGGAGGAGTTCATCGTGAACGATTGGCGGATCTACCGTGGTGCCGGCCACCCGCACGACGAGATAAGGCGGTTGCCCGCCCCGCCGCCGTGGCGGGACTTCTCGACGGGCGGCGCGGACGACACCCTGGCCGGCTCCGACCGGCGCCTAGGCGTGCGCCGCCGCCTGGTCCAGAACCACCACCCCCGGCCCGCCGAGACCGACGCCGTCAACGCGGCGCTCTACCTGCGCAGGCCGCTCCTCGTGACCGGCAACCCCGGAACCGGAAAGTCCACGCTCGCCCACGCCGTCGCCCACGAACTGGGCCTTGGCCGGGTCCTTCGGTGGCCGATCGTCTCCCGGTCGACGCTCCAGGACGGGCTCTACCGTTACGACGCCATCGGCCGTCTCCAGGACGTCCAGCTGGAGCGCGCGCAGGCCGGGTCGACGGTGCCCGCCGCGACGCCGGCGGGCATCGGCTCGTACATCCGGCTCGGACCGCTCGGCACCGCGCTGCTCCCCTCCGAGCAGCCCCGGGTCCTGCTCATCGACGAGCTCGACAAGAGCGACCTGGACCTGCCGAACGACCTGCTGAACGCGTTGGAGGAGGGCGAGTTCGCCATCCCGGAGCTGGAGCGGCTCGCCGACCGGGAGCCCGTGGTCCAGGTCCTCACGGACGACGGCCGGAAGGTCCCCGTCCAGGGCGGGCGGATCCGCTGCTCCACGTTCCCGTTCATCGTGCTCACCTCCAACGGCGAACGGGACTTCCCCGCCGCCTTGTTGCGCCGCTGCATCCGCCTGGAGCTGGAGCCGCCGGGCGAGGAGCAGCTCGGTGCCATGATCGCGGCGCACCTCGGCCCCGACGCGGCGGCCGGGGAAGAGGGCCTGGTCAGCCGCTTCCTGAACCGCGAGCCCGGCGAGGTCATCGCCACCGACCAGCTCCTGAACGCGATCTATCTGACCCAGCACGCCCCGCGCACCGAGCGGGTGACCCGGGAACGCATCGCGGACATGCTCATGCAGCCGCTCGATCAGCCGAGGTGATGGCCGGATGCACCGGATGCATCTGGAAGAGCTCACCCGCAGACTGCGGGCAGGTGGTCAGGAGCCCACGGCCGAGGAGGTCGCGGACGCCGTCTGGCTCGCCCAGTGGCTCCCGACGCCTGCCCCGGACCCGGCGGGCGACCCCGGGGACGACCCCGCGGCGGACCACCAGGAGGACCAGGACGGCGCCGAGTTCTCCGGGGAGGGACGAGATCCAGCCACCGGCACCGGCGGCGAGCAGGGCGACGGCAGCGACGCCGATTCCCGTACGAGTACGGGCACGGGTCCAGGCACCGGTACCGGAACCGACACCGGCCGCACGCCCGGCGGTGGCACCGCCCCCGGAAGCGGCACAGGCCCCGACGACGACCCCGACCGGCCCGCCCGCGCCACCGACACCGTCGACATCCGGCCGTTCATCGGCGGGGCCACCGGCACCGGCGCCCGGACGGCGGGGGGAAGCAGGGCCCTTCCCGTCCGCGCGCCCGGCGCCAACGCGCTGCCCGGTCTCCTCGGCCTGCAGAAGGCGCTCCGTCCGCTGCGCCACTACGCCCACTTCCCGCTCCGGCCAGGCGAAGGCCTCCTGGACGAGGAGGCGACCGCCGAACGCAGCGCGGCGGCGGGCATGCTCATGCCCGTCATGCGCCCTGCGGCGGGCCGCCGCCCCGACATCCAGCTGCTCATGGACACCGGCCCCGCCATGGTCGTCTGGACCCGCATGGTCGAGGAACTCCGCCAGGCCTGCCAGCAGTCCGGCGCCTTCCGCGACGTCCAGGTGCACCGGCTGTACGACACGGGCGAGGGCGCGCCACTGGTCACCACGACCTCCGGTGCCGACGGCCGGCCCCGGCTGCGCCCCGGTGACCAGCTGCACGACCCGACCGGCCGCCGCCTCACCCTGATCGTCAGCGACTGCGTGGGCCCGCTCTGGCAGCGCGGCGCGGCCCAGCGGCTGATCCACCAGTGGCCCCGGCAGTCCCCGCTCGCCCTCGTCCAGCCGCTGCCGCCACGGCTCTGGTCCCGGACCGCGCTGTCGGTGGAGCCGGGCCTGTTACTCCGCCCGTCGTCCCCGGGCGGACACACCGGTTTCCAGCCCGACGAGGAGCCCTGGGAGCCGCCGGCCCCCGACACGCGCGCGGTGCCCGTGCTCACGCCCACGCCCGAGGCGTTCGCCTCCTGGGCGCGGTTGCACGCGGGCCACGGCTCGGGCGGGGTGCGCGGCTGGGCGGCCCTGATCGCCCCGGAGCCGCCCCGCGGGGCGGCGACATCCGGCCCGATCGCCGCCGCAACCGCTCCCACCGCGCCCATCACCTCCCCCGCCCGGCCCCGTGTCCCGCGCAGCGACGAGGAGTTGCTGCGGGCGTTCACAGCGGGTGCCTCGCCCGGCGCGCTGCTGCTGGCCGTCCATCTCGCGGCCGCCCCGCTCGCCCTGCCCGTCATGCAGCTCGTCCAGCGCGCGATGCTGCCCGACACCGGCCCCATGGAGCTCGCCGAGGTCCTGCTCAGCGGGCTCCTGCGGCAACTGCCGGGCCCTGCCCCGTACCCCTGCTTCAGCTACTCCCCGCGCGTCCAGCAGCACCTCCTCGGCTCCCTGGACCGGGGCGCGGCCGCGCTCGTGCTCAAGCACTGCTCCGAGTACGTGGAGCGCAATTTCGGCCAGGGCATGCGCAACTTCCCGGCGCTCGCGGCCGCCCGGCTCGCGGGTCGCGGCACCGGCGAGGACCCGGCGGCGGCCCCCGGCACGGTCGAGGGGACCGACGAGCCCACGGGCCCGGTCGGCACGGAACCCGAACTGTTCGCCCGTATCCCCGCGCGCGTGCTCCGCTTCTACCACCCCGACCTGATCACCCCCGACCCGCTGGCCGCCGCCCGGCGCCTCTTCGAGCAGTGGCTCGGCCAGTCCGACTCCTCGCTGCTCGTCCGGGCCCGCCGACAGGCCGAGGCCGCGCTGCCGGACCACCCCGTCGAGGCCGGGATCCTGCTGGGGCGCGTGCTGTACGCGGAGTCCGGCACCGCCGCCGTCCAGGGCACCGAGCGCCGCCGGGAGCTCCTGAGCCGCGCCCTGACCGAATTGGAGCGGGCCGGCGACCTGGCCGAGCCGGGCGGCGCGGAGTGGGCCGAGGCACGGCTCGAACAGGCCGTCGCGCACCACGGGTTGTGGCGTCACACCGCCGACGCACGGCACCTGGACGACGCCCTGGACGCGCTCTTCGGCGACGTACCGGACTGGCCCGAGGCCCACCACCACACGCTGCACCTGCGCCGGGGGCGGCTGCTCCTCGCGCGCGGCGACGGCGCGGCCGCGGCGACCGAGCTCACCACGGCGCTCTCCCTTCGGGAGAGCGTGGCGGCGCTCCTCGACCTCGCCGACGCCCTGCACCTGTCCGGCGCCGCCCCGGCCGAGATCCTGCCCGTCCTGGACCGGGCGGGGGAGCTGCTCGACGACCGCGTCGCCCTGCGGCTGCGCTGGGCTACGGCGCGCGCCCGGCTGTCCGACACGGCCGGCGACGGGCCGGCCGCCGACACCGCGTACGAGGAGGCCAGCCTGCTCGCCCCCGCCGACAGTGGACAGCGTGGCCGGACCCTGATGGCCTGGGGCGAGTCCCTGATGCGCCGCGCCGCGACCACCCCCGACCAGGCCGCCGTGGACCGCGCCGAGAGCGTCCTGCGCGAGGCCCTGACCAGCCTCCCGGCCGGCGCCCCGGAGCGGCCCCGCGCCGGCATCCTCATCGGCACCGTGCTGGCCCTGCGCTTCCACCGCGCCGGATTCCTCCCCGACCTCTTCGAGAGCCGCCACCTCCTGGAACAGGCCGCGCGCACGACGCGGGACATCGGACTGCGCTCCGAGGTGTGGCTGCAACTGGGACGGGTGAGACTGGAGTTGAGCGAAACGGCCCGGGACGGCGTCCTGGGCGACGCGCTCACGGCGTACGAACGGTCCTGGGAGGACGCCCGCTCGGCCCACGGTGACACCCCGGGCACGATCACGGGCGCCCGCGCCCTGCACGCGCAGGGGGCCGTCCTGTTGCTGATGGGCAGGAACGGACGCGCCCGCGCGGTCCTGGACGCGGCGGCCGAGCAGTGGCGGCGGCTCGTGTCCGCGCTGGTGGAGGTGGACTGGAGCGACGTCGAGCGGACCAGGGCGCTGCTCGCGGAGGCGAGCGCGGAGCTGAACCCGTACCGTCCCGCGCTCTCCGTGGCGGACCGCCGCCGGATCGCACCTCCGTGGTGGGAGTGGAGCGAGACGGTCGGGTAGGCGAGGGCCTGAGGACCGATACGGAGAACGGCCGAATAACGGGGGCGCACATGGGCGCAGTTGAGTCGAACGGGTTTCCGTCTTCCTGGCGTCGGGAAGAACCGCTCCGCCGCTACGACCGTGGGGGACAGGCGTCGGTGGGGAGGAGCCGAGGGTGTCGGAGCACAAGGAGTGGGCGACCGGTGTCGAGCGCGACAACGGCCGGTCCGCGCACCTGCCCGATCTCGTCGCTGTGGACCTGCGGACCTTGCGTGGCATGGACGATCCCGAACTCGCCGCCGCCGTCGAGCGGGTGCTGCTGCGCACCCTGGAACTCGCCGACGCCTGGTGCGAGGGCGCGGGGGACAAAGCCGCCTGAGCCGGACCACGACAACCGTCTGTTTCCGGCCGGATCCCCGCGATGGCCGGGGGGCCGCCGAAGGAGTCGGACATGAACTTCGCGCCGCTGCCCGCCGGGGCCCTCGCGGAGCTGGCCCGCACGCGCCCCGCCGAGGCCGACGGCGCCCTGCTGCGCTCCGCCCTGCACGCGCGGCGGCTGCTGCTGCTCAAGGCCCTCCTGGTCCGCGTCCAGCGGGACCGCGAGGCGATCGACGCCGGCGTGTTCCGCCGCTTCGAGGAGTCCTGGCACCTCCTCGAACGGATCGAGGGCCGTCACCCCGCTGTCGTCCGTGACGTGCTCGATTACCCCATGACGGGCGCATGGCTGGCCGCCGCCCTCGTCGAGCCCCTGGGGCCGGCGCTCGACCGCCACCTCGTCCGGCTGGAGAGCCTCGCCGTCACCGCGGCCCTCCGCGCCGACTGGCCCCTCGACATCGCCGTCGAGGCACCCGACGGCTTCCTGTCGCTGCCCGGAGTCGGTCGGCAGACCGCGCGGTCGGGGCGCGTCCGGATCAAGGCCGGGTTCCGCGTCGCACGGATCCACCCCGAGGAACCCACGCCCGCCGCACCCACCGTCCTGCTGCTCACCGATCGGCGCACCGGCACCCTCGTCGGCCGGGGCCAGGGCTGGCAGAGCCTGTCCACGCTCCCCGACTCCACCGCCCGGCTCGACGACCTCGATCCCTACCGGGTACCGCCCGGCGGGGTCGGCGTCCCGCCCCGTACCGCCGCCTCGGCCGGCGACACCGACCCCGCCGTCTGGTTCGCACGCTGGCGGGCCGCGCACGCCCTGCTCGCGGGCACGGATCCCGGCCGGGCCGCCGAGGTCCTGCGCTGCCTGCGCGCCGTCGTCCCCCTGGCGCCGCACGGCCACCGCTCCCTGGGGGCCACCCTGCGGTCGGCTCCGGGGGCCGTCCTGACCTCCGTGCCGGCCGGGGCGCAGGACATGGCCGAGACGCTCGTCCACGAGATCCACCACAGCAAGCTCGCCACCCTGCACGAACTCGTACCGCTGTACCGGCAGAGCAGGGCCGCGGTGCACCGGGTCGGCTGGCGTCCCGACGCGCGGCCCATCGGCGGAGTGCTCCAAGGCGCCTACGCCCATCTGGCCCTGACCGATCTGTGGCGGCGGGCCGCCACCGCGCAGGCGCTGCCACGGCCCTGGCGGTCCAGCGCCGGGCAACAGTTCGACCATATCCACGATCAGGTGGGCGAGGCGTTGGTGATCCTGCTTGAATCCGATGAACTGACCAATGAGGGGCGGGAGTTCGCCCAGCAAATGAGGCGGCATCACGCGAGCCTCGGCGCCGCCCCCCGGGCAGCTGGGTAACACTGTGCCCAGGGCAGATGACACTGCGTTGCGCGTTCGCGGGACGGGAGACGTACAGATGGCGGAACAGCGGTCGGGCGGCAGCGCGGCGGACGACGGAGGCGGGGGCGCCCCCGAGCACGTCCTGGTGGTCTTCCCCGGCTACCACCGGCCGTGGGCGACCTGGATCAACCAGCGGCTCGAAGCGCACGGCGTACGCGCCACGCTGCAACGCTGGGACCCGCCGCGCGAGGTTCCCCTGGAGGACTCCCTCAGCGACCTTCTGCTCGCCCGCGGCCAGGTCCTGCTCGTGCTCAACGACTGGTTCTTCCAGCTCGGCCCCCGGCCGGCCGGCGAATGGAACGACGTCCTGCGCGGCTTCGTCGCCGCCCGGGCCGACCGGTTCGCCGCCGTCAACCTCACCAACCGGCCGCTGCTCCCCGCCACCGCCGTCCTCGAACCCGTCAGCCTCTGGGGCGTCGGCGAGGAGGAGGCCGAGGCCCGCCTCCTGAGCCGGCTCGGCATCGGGACCCGCCGCTCCGGCGGCCGCCGCGTCCCGCCCGGCGTCTCCGTGCGCTACCCCGACACCCCACCGGAGATCTGGGGCGAGATCCCGCGCCGCAACCCGAGGTTCACCGGTCGCGACGACCTCCTCGCCGAGCTCCAGGAACGGCTGATGGACGCCGAGCGCGGCTACGCGGCCTGCACCCTGCTCGGCATGTCCGGAATCGGCAAGACCCAGATCGCCGCCGAGTACGCCCACCGCTTCAGCCCCGACTACGACGTCATCTGGTGGGTCAACTCCGACGACCGGAACATCCAGCGCGACCGCTTCGGCGAACTCGCCGCCGAACTGCGCCTGCCCACGGGCAACGACCCCGGCGAGCGGATCCGTGCCGTACGGGAGGCCCTGCGCCGCGGTGACCCGCACTCCCGCTGGCTCGTCATCTTCGACGGCTGGGACGACACCGACGGCGCCCAGGTCATGCTGCCCCAGGGGCCAGGACACGTGCTGATCACCTCCCGCAACCGCGGCTGGGGCGACTACACCGACGTCCTCGAGATCCCCAGCTTCGACCGCGCCGAGTCCACCGCCTACCTGATGCGCCGCGCCTCCCACATCACCGCGCCGCAGGCCGACGAGGTCGCCGCCGAGTTCGGCGACGTACCCCTGCCGCTCGTCCAGGCCGCGGCCTGGCTCGGCGAGTCCGGCATGGAGGTCCCCGAGTACCTGCGCATGGTCCGCGACGGACGGCTCTCCACCGTCGAGGACGCCGCACTCGGCGACGGATACCCGAACGCCTCGCTCACCTCCTGGTCGATACTGATCAACCGGCTCCGACGCTCCCAGCCGCAGGCCATCGACGTGCTCAGCCTGTGCGCCTCCTTCGCCCCCGGCCGCATCCCTCTCGGTCTCGTCCGTGCCTACCCCCAGGCCGACCTGCCCGAGGACCTGCGCTGGATGGCCACCGACCTGCCCGCCTGGACCCGCGCCCTGGACACCCTCGTCAACTACTCGGTGCTCACCCGCGAGACCCGAGGCCCCGCCGCCACCAACGCCGAGATGGGGCCGCACCAGGAGTCTGTGCACATGCACCGGCTCGTCCACGACATCGTCGCCCGCCTGACCGACGGCGAACACCGCGAGGCCCACCGCAAGGCCGTCCGCACCCTCCTCGCCGAGGCCGACCCCGGCAACCCGCTGGACAGCCGGCACTGGCCCCGGTACGCCGAACTCCTGCCGCACGTCGGCCCGTCCGGGGCGCTCTCCAGCCGCAACCCCCGCGTGCAGACCGCCGTCCTCAACAGCCTCCGCTACTGCTACCGCAGTGGCGAGTTCCGGGCCGGTGCCCAGCTCGCCGAGCAGATCCGGGACGCCTGGTCCACCTTCATGGACCCCCTGGACCAGCCCATGCTCGACCTGACCACACAGCAGGGCAACGTCCTGCGTTCCTTCGGCCGCTTCCGCGAGGCCTACGATCTCGACCTCGCCCAGCGCGAGCGGCTGAACACCTCCGAGCCCCGCAACGAGCACGGCTCGCTGCTCTCCGGCAGCGCCATCGCCAGCGACCTGAGATTCCTCGGCCAGTACCAGGAGGCGGAGCACCTCCAGCGCCAGGTGCTCTCCGAAGCACAACGGCTCCTCGGCGAGACCGAGTTCTCCACCCTCGTCGCCCGCCACAACCTCGGCGTGGTGCTGCGCTCGCTCGGCCGGTACCGCGAGGCCCAGGAGCTCGACGCGGAGTCGCTGGTCCGCTGCGAGCGCGTCCTGGGCAGCCGCCACTCCCACACGCTCAGCACCAGCAACGCCCTCGCCCACGACCTCCGGCTCCTTGGCCAGTACCGCGAGGCGCTCGCGCGCCAGGAGGCCAACGTCCGGGTACACGTCCAGGTCCTCGGCCCACAGCACCTGCAGACCCTGTTCGCCCGCACCCAACTGGCTCTGTGCCGACGCCGGGAGGGCGGTTTCCAGCAGGACCTCGGAGCCACCATGGCCGCCCTGCTCGAACAGCTGGAGCAGGTGCACGGGCGCGGGCACTACATCACCCTCGCCGCCATCAACAACTACGCCAACTACCTGCGCGAACACGGTGACCTCGACCAGGCGAGGGAACTCGTCACCGAGGCCGAAGCCGGCTACCGGGCGCTCCTCGGCCCCGCCCACGCCGTCGCCACGGGCGTGCTGGCCAACACCGCGCTCGTCATGCAGGCCTCCGGCGAACGCGCGAACGCGCTGGCCATCCTGGAGGCCGCGCTCGCCGGGCTCACCTCCTCGGTGGGACCCGACCACCCATGGGTCCTCGGCTGCGCGCTCAACACCGCAGCCGCCCGCAACTTCAACGGGCGGGTGACCGACGCCGCCGAACTCAGCCGCGACACCCTCCGCAGGGCCCGGCACGCCCTCGGCAGCGAACACCCGCTCACCCTCTCCAGCCAGGTCGCCCTCGCCACCGACCTGCGCGGCCTGCGCGAGGTCGAGGAGGCCGGGAAGCTGGAGGAGGACGCCCTGCTCACCCTCACCAGGACCCTCGGCGCCCAGCACCCGCACACCCTCTCGGCGCGCCAGCGCAACCGGCCCTACTGGGACTTCGAGGCCAACCTGGGCTGAGGCCCGGGAGCAACGCCGGAGGCCCGGCCCCCCTCGCGGGGAGCCGGGCCTCTGAGCGTGTCCGTACAGCGGGTCAGACAGCGTGCCGTACAGCGGGTCAGGCGTCGAAGACCTCGTTGACCAGCTGCTGCTGCTCGGCCTGGTGGCGCTTGGCCGAGCCGACCGCCGGGGACGAGGAGTGCGGGCGCGAGATCCGGCGCAGGCGCTCGCCGTGCGGGATGTCGGCGCCGACCGCCAGGTCCAGGTGGTCGATCAGGTTGAGCGCGATGAACGGCCAGGCACCCTGGTTCGCCGGCTCCTCCTGGGCCCACAGGTACTTCTCGGCGTTCGGGTACTTGGCGATCTCGGCCTGCAGCTCGGCACCCGGCAGCGGGTACAGGCGCTCCAGACGGATGATCGCGGTGTCCGTGACGCCGCGCTTCTGGCGCTCGGCCTCCAGGTCGTAGTAGACCTTGCCGGCGCAGAAGACGACCTTGCGGACGTCGGCCGCGTTGGCCGTACCTGCCTCGACGGCGGAGTCGCCGATCACCGGGCGGAAGCCGCCGGTGGTGAACTCCTCGACCTTCGACGCCGCCGCCTTCAGACGCAGCATCGACTTCGGGGTGAAGACGATCAGCGGCTTGTGGTGCGGGTTGTGGACCTGCCAGCGCAGCAGGTGGAAGTAGTTCGACGGCAGGGTCGGCATGGCGATCGTCATGTTGTCCTGCGCGCACATCTGGAGGAAGCGCTCCGGGCGCGCGGACGAGTGGTCCGGGCCCTGGCCCTCGTAGCCGTGCGGCAGGAGCAGCGTGACGCCGGAGGTCTGGCCCCACTTCTGCTCGGCCGAGGAGATGAACTCGTCGACGACGGTCTGCGCGCCGTTGACGAAGTCACCGAACTGGGCCTCCCAGATGACCAGGGAGTCCGGGCGGGCCAGCGAGTAGCCGTACTCGAAGCCCATCGCCGCGTACTCGCTGAGCAGCGAGTCGTAGACGTTGTAGTGGGCCTGGTCCTCGGCCAGGTAGAGCAGCGGGGTGTAGTCCTCGCCGGTCTCCTGGTCCACCAGGACCGCGTGCCGCTGGCCGAAGGTGCCGCGGCGGGAGTCCTGGCCGGACAGCCGGACCGGGGTGCCCTCCATGAGCAGCGAGCCGATGGCGAGGGTCTCGCCGAAGCCCCAGTCGATGGTGCCGTCGTCGATGGAGGCCGCGCGGCGCTGCATCTGCGGCATCAGACGCGGGTGGACCGTGATCCGCTCCGGGATGTTCACCTGCGACTCGGCGATCCGCTTCACGACCTCCTGGGAGACCGCGGTGGTGACGGCGACCGGGAACTCCGGCTGGGGGTCCGGGACGTGCGCCGGGGCCGGCGCCGAGGTGGCCTCGCGGACCTCCGCGAAGACCTTCTCCAGCTGGCCCTGGAAGTCCTGGAGCGCCTGCTCCGCCTCTTCGAGCGTGATGTCGCCGCGACCGATCAGCGACTCGGTGTACAGCTTGCGCACCGAACGCTTCTTGTCGATCAGGTTGTACATCTGCGGGTTGGTGAACTGCGGGTTGTCGCCCTCGTTGTGACCGCGGCGGCGGTAGCAGATGAGGTCGATCACGACGTCCTTGTTGAACGTCTGGCGGAACTCGAAGGCGAGCCGCGCGACGCGGACCACGGCCTCCGGGTCGTCGCCGTTCACGTGGAAGATCGGCGCCTCGATCATGCGGGCCACGTCCGTGGCGTACATGGAGGAGCGGGACGACTCGGGAGCCGCCGTGAAGCCGACCTGGTTGTTGATGACGATGTGGACCGTGCCGCCGGTGCGGTAGCCGCGCAGCTGCGACATGTTCAGCGTCTCGGCGACGACACCCTGGCCCGCGAAGGCCGCGTCACCGTGCAGGGCGACGGGCAGGACGGTGAAGTCCGTGCCGCCCTTGTTGATGACGTCCTGCTTGGCGCGGACGACACCCTCCAGGACCGGGTCGACCGCCTCCAGGTGCGAGGGGTTCGCGGCGAGCGAGACCTTGATCTGCTCGCCGTCCAGGCCGGTGAAGGTGCCCTGGGCGCCCAGGTGGTACTTGACGTCGCCGGAGCCGTGCATCGACTTCGGGTCGAGGTTGCCCTCGAACTCGCGGAAGATCTGCGCGTACGACTTGCCCACGATGTTCGCGAGTACGTTCAGCCGGCCGCGGTGGGCCATGCCGATGACGACCTCGTCCAGGCGGGACTCGGCGGCGGAGTCGATGACCGCGTCGAGCAGCGGGATGACGGACTCGCCGCCCTCCAGGGAGAACCGCTTCTGACCGACGTACTTGGTCTGCAGGAAGGTCTCGAAGGCCTCCGCCGCGTTCAGACGGCGCAGGATCCGCAGCTGCTCCTCGCGCTCCGGCTTGGAGTGCGTGCGCTCGACCCGGTCCTGGATCCACTTGCGCTGCTTCGGGTCCTGGATGTGCATGAACTCGACGCCGGTGGTGCGGCAGTACGAGTCGCGCAGCACGCCGAGGATGTCGCGGAGCTTCATCATCGACTTGCCCGAGAACCCACCGACCGCGAACTCGCGCTCCAGGTCCCAGAGCGTCAGTCCGTGCTCGGTGATGTCCAGGTCGGGGTGCTTGCGCTGGCGGTACTCCAGCGGGTCGGTGTCGGCCATGACGTGGCCGCGGACCCGGTAGGAGTGGATCAGCTCGAAGACGCGCGCGGCCTTGGTGACGTCGTCGTCGTGCGAGGCGTCGATGTCCTTGAACCAGCGGACCGGCTCGTAGGGGATGCGCAGGGCCTTGAAGATGTCGTCGTAGAAGCCCTCCTCGCCGAGGAGGTAGTTCGCGACGACGCGCAGGAACTCGCCGGAGGCGGCGCCCTGGATGACGCGGTGGTCGTACGTCGAGGTCAGCGTCATGACCTTGGAGATGCCCAGCTTGTTCAGGGTGTCCTGGGAGGTGCCCTGGAACTCGGCCGGGTAGTCCATGGAGCCGACGCCCATGATGACCGACTGTCCGGGCATCAGGCGGGGGACCGAGTGGACCGTGCCGAGGCCGCCCGGGTTGGTCAGGGAGACCGTGACGCCGGTGAAGTCCTCCATCGTCAGCTTGCCGACGCGGGCGCGCTTGACGATGTCCTCGTAGGCCTGCCAGAACTCGAAGAAGTTCAGCGTCTCGGCCTTCTTGATGCCCGCGACGACGAGCTGGCGGTCGCCGTTGGGCTTGACCAGGTCGATCGCGAGGCCGAAGTTCACGTGGTCCGGCTTGACCAGCGTCGGCTTGCCGTCCTTCTCCGCGAAGGAGTAGTTCATCGTCGGCATGGCCTTGATCGCCTGCACCATCGCGTAGCCGATGAGGTGCGTGAAGGAGATCTTCCCGCCCCGGGCGCGCTTCAGGTGGTTGTTGATCACGATCCGGTTGTCGAAGAGCAGCTTCACCGGGACCGCGCGGACGGACGTGGCCGTCGGCACCTCCAGCGAGGCGTTCATGTTCTTCGCGACGGCGGCGGCGGGGCCGCGCAGCGTGATCAGCTCCGGGCCCGCGGGCGCCTCGGCCGCGGGAGCGGCGGGGGCGGGCTTCACGGCGGCCGGAGCGGCCTTCGCCGGCGCCGGGGCCGCGGCGGCCGGAGCCGGGGCGGCGGCGGGCTTGGCGGGGGCCGGAGCGGCGGCGGCCGGAGCCGGGGCGGCTGCGGCGGGGGCGGCCGTGACCGGGGCCGGAGCGGCGGGCGCGGCAGGTGCGGCCTGTGCGGGGCTCACCTGCGGCGCGGAGGCCGGGGTCTCCGTGGCGCCGGGCTTGTAGTCGGCGAAGAAGTCCCACCAGGCACGATCGACTGAATTCGGGTCCTGGAGGTACTGCTGGTAGATCTCGTCGACGAGCCACTCATTGGCGCCGAAGGCGGTCGCAGGGTTCTTACCCTGCCCGTCTTGGCCGGTGGAGGTACTCGGGGAACTGGGGGACTGAGACGACACGGCGGTAACCGCCCTCTTCCGCTTCACAAGGTGATGGACAGCGGAAATAAAGGCTACGCCTCCCTGGCCGAGAGGTGCAGGCCGGGCACTACCAACGTCGCGTAAGTCACACTTGAAGCGGCGTTTCGGGGCAGGGATTGGCGGGAAACAAGCGTGGTTCTGCCCACTCGCGGGTACGAGCGACCCGGGTTGCCGCCCCTGAGGCAGGCATCCCTGACCACGTCCTGATCGTGTCTTGCTCATGTACACGCAGAACATGTGCTTCCGGTTCGACCCTACGTCAATCCCGTGCCGGAAGACTTCCCGGAAGAGTGACCTGAATTCGGCAGCCACGTGACGATTCGGCCACACCGATCTCACCGCCGTGCAGATCCACCGCCCAGCGGGCGATCGCGAGTCCCAGACCCGTACCGCCGTCGCTGCCCGGACCGGACTGGGCCGGCGTCTGTCCCCGGTTGAACCGTTCGAAGACCGTGTGCCGCAGCGCCTCCGGGATGCCCGGGCCCTCGTCCTCGACCTCCAGGGCCAGCGAGTCGGGCCAGTGCCCGCGCCGCGCCCGTACGGTCACCCGGCCGTGCGGCGGCGAGTGCTTCACCGCGTTGTCGATCAGGTTCGCCATCACCTGGTGCAGCCGCTCCGCGTCCGCGTGGGCGGTCAGCTCGGGCGGCGAGACGTCGAGGTGCAGATGGACGTCCGTACGGTTGTGCAGGCCGGACGTGGAGGACAGGCCGCGCTGGGACGCGGCCAGATTGGCCTCCCGGAGCACGCCGGACAGATACGGCCAGACCTCGAAGCGGCGTGCCTTGAGCGTGACGACACCGTTGTCAAGACGTGACAGGTCGAGCAGGGTCTCCACCAGCCGGCCGAGCCGCTCTGTCTGCTTCAGGGCCGTACGCATGGTCTCCGGATCGGCCTCCGAGACCCCGTCGACGACGTTCTCCAGGACCGCGCGGAGCGCGGCGATGGGGGTGCGCAGCTCGTGCGAGACGTTCGCGACCAGCTCCTTGCGGTGCCGGTCGACGGACTCCAGGTCGTCCGCCATGCGGTTGATCGTCGAGGCCAGGTCGCCCAGCTCGTCGCGGCGGTCCGCGCCCCGCACGCGTCGGCTGAAGTCACCGCGCGAGATCGATCCGGCCACCGTGTTCATCTCGTCGAGCGGCGCCGTCAGGGACTGCGCCACGAATTGGGTGATCAGGAGCGTCGCGATCATCGCGAAGATCGTGATGTACCGGAACTCCGTGGAGGTCCGGATCGCCACCAGCGCGAGCCCCGAGGTCAGCAGGACCGCCCCGACGACCAGCGTGCCCAGCTTGGTCTTGATCGAGATCACGATCCGGCGCCTTCTCGGGCGCTCGGGGCGCTGCCCCCGGCGGTTCATGACGCCGGCGTCTCCAGCGCGTACCCGACGCCATGGACCGTACGGATCCGCTCCGCCCCGATCTTCCGGCGCAGCGCCTTGATGTGGCTGTCCACCGTCCGTGTGCCGGAGGCGTCCGCCCAGTCCCAGACCTCGGCGAGCAGCTGCTCGCGGGAGAGGACCGCGCGCGGGGTGTTCGCCAGGCAGACCAGCAGGTCGAACTCGGTCGGCGTCAGGTGGACGTCGTCGTTGCGGACCCGGACGCGGCGCTGCGCGTGGTCGATCTCCAGCTCGCCGAGGCGCAGGATCCCGCTCCGCGGGGTGACGGCGGCGAGCGCGGCCCGCTCCACCCGGCGCAGCAGGACGTGCACGCGCGCGGCCAGCTCGCGCATGGAGAACGGCTTGGTCATGTAGTCGTCGGCGCCTACGCCCAGGCCGACCAGCATGTCCGTCTCGTCGTCCCGCGCGGTCAGCATCAGGACCGGGACCGGGCGCTGCGCCTGGACGCGGCGGCAGACCTCGAGGCCGTCGAAACCGGGCAGCATCACGTCGAGGACCATCAGGTCGGGCTGCCAGGCCTCGGCCGCGTCGACGGCCGCCGGGCCGTCGGTCGCCGTCTGGACGAGGAATCCTTCCGCCCGCAGCCTCGCGGCGATCGCATCCACGATCGTCGTGTCGTCCTCGACGACCAGCACTCGCCGCTGCGCGCCCGGAGTGGCCGCCGCACCGTGGTGAGTGGTGTGTGTCTGCTCCATAGCCCCGCCTCGCATCGCTGGTATCGGCCAGCAGCCTAGAGGCACTGACAGCGTCCCGGCTATCCAGGCCGGATGGCGAGGTGCACCACGTCAGGGACGCCCCGGGCAACGGGGATCTCTTCCGTCCGTACCCCGTTGAATCCGGCATTCCGCAAGGACGCTTCGAAATCGGCGGACGGCCGGGCCGACCAGACGGCGAGGATTCCGCCCGGATTCAGACGCCTCGCGCAGGCCGCCAACCCCTCGGCGGAGTACAGGTTTTGGTTGTCCTCGGTGACGGTCCAGTCGGGGCCGTTGTCGATGTCCAGGCAGAGCGCGTCGTAGGTGTCGGGAGAGTCGTGGACGTAGGCCACGAGGTCCGTGTGCAGGATCACGTTCCGCGGATCGGCGAGCGCCGTGCCGGAGATCGTGGTCAGAGGGCCTTCGCGGTGCCAGTCGATGATCGCCTGCTCGCGTTCGACGACCGCGATCCGGCCCCAGCGGGGGTCCGCGGCGGCGTGGGCGAGGGAGAAGCCGACGCCGAGACCGCCGATGAGGACCGAGGGGAGGGGGCCTCCGGGCGGTGGGTCGAGCGCGAGGTAGGCCGCGTCGACCAGCCGTCGCTCCGAACGTCCGTCGGAGGTGTCCATCAGGAAGGTGCCGTTGGCGATGATCTCTAAATGCTCGCCGCGCCGCCGCAGTACGACTTCTCCGTACGGGCCCTCGCGGCGGTCGATCGTGACGGGGCTGGACATGTGCGCGCACTCCCGGAATCGGCAGACGACTGTCCCGGCCATCCTCGCGGGGCGGGGAGGGCCGGGACAAACGGGATTCGGGAGGATCCGGTCTCAGATCTCAGACTCAGATCCCAGATCGCAGGTCTCAGATCTCGGATCTCAGATGGTCAGGCCGTGGCCGTGCGGGAAGACCGGGTCCAGCGTGTCGTTCGGGACGTCCGGGCGGGCCGCCTCCACCGCCGCCATCGACCGGGGCAGCTCGAAGGGGAGCCGGCCCTCCGCCTTCGCCCGGCCGAAGGCCACGTCGAGGAGGGCCTCGTCGCTCGCGCCGTAGTCGGCGATCAGGGCCGCCGCACGCTCGGCGATCTCCGGCAGGACGGCGGGACGCTCCAGGTTGACGCAGACGACCGTCGGCACGGTCGCGAGCAGCGCGAGGATCCGGCTCAGCTCGGGCTCCGCGAAGGCGAGGGAGCCGGAGTGGAAGAAGGCCTCGAAGAGGTTCGGGCGCTCCTCGTACGGGGTGCGCAGCCGCAGCACCGCGAGGTCCGCCTCGGCCGGGTCGGTGACAACGTCACCGTAGCCCGCCGCGACGGCCGGGTCGACGTTCTCGACGTACAGCTTCGGCCGCCCGGCCAGCGGCAGCGGGCCGTCGGTGAGGACGGTCAGCGAGCGGCGCTGGGCCGCCGCGCCCGCCGCCTTGAAGTCGGCGCGGCCGACCGTCTCGGCGGCCTCCTCCGGGTCCACGTACCGCCGCTCGTCGAAGAGCCCGAGCACGAACTTCTCGCGCAGCAGCCGCCGTACGGAGACGTCGACGCGCTCCTCGGTGATCCGGCCGGACTCGACCAGCTCCACGATCACCTCGGGGCACTGCTCGCCGCCGAACTGGTCCGAGCCCGCGTCCAGCGACTTCGCCGTCCGCTCCGCCACGCTCAGGTGCTCCACGCCCCAGGCCCGCGCCGCGTGCGGCTCGCCGAAGATCACCGAGTCCGTGAGCACTCCCCAGTCGGTGCAGACGATCCCCTGGAAGCCGAGCTCCTCCCGCAGCAGCCCGGTGACCACGCCCTTGCTGAAGCCGAAGCCGACCTCCTCCCAGTCGGTGCCGATCGGCTGGCCGTAGTACGGCATCATCTGCGAGCAGCCCGCGGCGATCGCGGCCTTGAAGGGCTCCAGGTGGTGCTCCCGCATGCCGCCCGGGTAGATCTGCTCCTTGCCGTGCGGGAAGTGCGGGTCCTCGCCGTCCTTCTGCGGGCCGCCGCCGGGGAAGTGCTTGACCATGGCCGCCACCGAGTCCGGACCCAGCTCCTCGCCCTGGAGGCCGCGGACGTACGCCTGGACGAGTTCGCCGGTCAGCTTGGCGTCCGAGCCGAAGGTGCCGGACTGGCGTGCCCAGCGCGGCTCGGTGGCGAGGTCGATCTGCGGGTGGAGAGCGGTGCGGAAGCCGACGGAGAGGTACTCGCGGCGGACGGTGTCGGCGAAGTGGAAGACCAGCTCCGGGTCGGCTATCGCGGCGAGCCCCAGCGCCTCGGGCCACGCGGAGAACGCGCCGGCGTTGAAGGAGGCGCCGATGTTGTCGGTGAAGGCGTGGCGCGGGTCGGTGGAGAGCGAGACCGGGATGCCGAGCCGGGTGTTCGCGGCCATCTCCTGGACGGCGTTGTGCCAGAGGGCCATCTCGCGGGCGCCGTATGTGCCGAGCAGGTTGAAGTGGGTGAGGTGGCGGCCTTCGAGCAGCTCCGGCGTGGAGAACGGCAGCATCGAGCCGTCGGTCTCGGTGACCGGGGTGCCGTCCGCGTTCATCATCAGCATGGAGTGGAAGAGCTGGCCGGCCTTCTCCTCCAGGGTCATCCGGGCGAGCAGGTCCTCGACGCGCTCGTCGACGGGTCGGGTGGCGTCCTGGTACGGGTGCATGACGGGTCTCCTGAGGTGACGTGACCGGGCTGAGGGGCGGAGGTGCCTCACCGGGCCGGGCCTCAGGCTAAGCGTGAAAACCGAGTGGGTACTAGGTTTTGGTTCTGTGTCCTGGATCACAGGCGGAAAGCCTCATTCCGGGCCTATTCCGGGCACCACCTAAGCTGGGCCCCATGCCGGAGAACAAGGGCCCGACGACCCGAAAAAGCGCAGGCAGGGGCAGCTATGCGGTGGGGGACGAGCGCCGCCGGAAGATCCTCGACACCGCCGTCGAGCACTTCGGGCGGTGGGGCTTCCACGCCTCCTCGCTCGCCCGGATCGCCAACGACTGCGGCATCACCCAGGGCGGGCTGCTGCACCACTTCCGCGGCAAGGAGGACCTCCTGCTCTCGGTCCTCGCGCAGAGCGAGCAGCACGACGTCGAGCGCCTCTTCGCCGACGAGCCGGAGTCGTACGCCGCGTACCTGGAGACCGTCGTCGCCCTCGTCGAGGACAACACCCGGCGCCCCGGCATCGTCCGGATGTTCAACGTCCTGGCCGGGGAGTCGGGCAACGTCGGCCACCCCGCGCACGGCTACTTCAAGGAGCGGTACGCGCGCGTGCTCGGCCACACCGTCGACCTGATGGAGGCGGCGGTGCGGCGCGGGGAACTGCGCGAGGGCATCGACTGCCGGGCCGCAGGGCAGGAGCAGCTCGCCGTGATGGACGGCCTCCAGCTCCAATGGGCCCTCGACCCGGCGGCGATGGACATGCCCGCACGCGTACGGGCCTTCCTGGACCGCCAGTTGAGGGACCTGTCGGTGAAGGGCGAGGGTCTGCCGGCCGCCTGACCTCAGGGGTCGGTCGGCGGGCCGCCGTCGGGGAGGGCCTCGAAGACGCGCCGGAGGGCGGGCGGGCGCTCGCCCTCACCGGCGACCACGACGCGGTACCGGTGGGTGAAGACGTACTGGAACCCGTCCGCCACGGGCTGTCCCGTCGGGCGCGCGGGCACCTTCGCGTACGCGGGGTCCTCCAACGCCGCGCGCAGTTCGGCCACTTCGGCGGCGGTCATGCGGCCGGTGCGCGGGGGTTCGGTGCCGGAGCGGGTGGTGTAGCCGCCGTCGTAGTGGACGATCAGCTGATTGCGGACCCCGGCCAGGCCGCCGTTGACGTTCACCTCGACGAGGACCTCGCGGGGGCCGGGCTCGTGGTCGTTCTTCACGGTGCCGTCCGGCCCGGTGGGGACCGGTGGCGCGGGGGCGGTCGTGGGCGTGGCGGCCGCCGATCCTTGTTGCGTCACGGTGGGTGGCGACGGGGTGTCCTGGTCGCCGCACCCGGACACGGCGAGCCACGGGACCAGTACCGCCGACGCGACCCACACCGTTCTCCTGCGCACCATGGTCCCGAGCATGCCCTCACCCGATCCGGTTGACCAGGGCCGCGTGCAGGGCGTCCAGGCGGGGGCCGTGCGGCCCGCCGCGTACCGCCAGGTCGACGGCGTCGACGCACGCCCGGCACCGCTCGAGATGGGCCTCGGCGTGGCCGAGGAGCTCGGGGGAGAGCTCCCCGCGGGCGTACGCGTCCACCCAGTGCGCCGGGAGGTGCCGGGTGGGGGCGGGCGGCGCGGGAGGCGTCGGAGGCGCGGACGTCACGGGGTGCTCGGGCGTCGTGGCTGTCGTGGCTGTCGTGGGGGGAGAGAGCTCGACCATGCGAGGGCTGCTTTCGGAGCTGGAGGTGGGGGCGGCTGTGGGGGAGTGGGGGTTACGGGCGGGGGCGGGGGACCCGGTCGCGGTCATGGGCACCTCCTCCGCCGGTCGCGCGCGGTACGCCGTCCGCGGCCTCCGCCGCGTCCTGGGCCACGATCCACTCGCGCAGCCGGGCGCAGCCCCGGGCGGCGCGGGCCTTGACCGTGCCCTCGGGGACGGCGAGGCGCTCGGCGGTCTCGCGGACGCTGTAGTGCTGGAGGTAGCGCAGCTCGATGACCTCGCGCTGCGGGGCGGGGAGCCCGGCGAGCGCGAAGGCTATGGCCGCGTAGCGGGGCGAGGAGGCGAGCAGGCAGTCCTCGGCGGAGGGAGCGGTGCCTGCGGAGGAGGGGGTGTGCTCGCGGGCCCGGTCGGCGAGGGCCCGCTGCCGTCCGGCGGCCCGTTCGAGATCGACGGCGCGGCAGTGCGCTATCCGCCGCAGCCAGGCAGGGACGCTGCCCTCGTGGAAGCCGGAGGCGCTCTTCCACACCGTCAGGAAGGTCTCTTGGACGGCGTCCTCGACGGTCTGGGCGGGGAAGCCGCGGTTGAGGAGGTGGGCGAAGAGGGGGCCCGCGTGCCGGGCGAACAGCCGGGACAGCGCGTCCTTGTCGCCACCGGCGACGGCGTGCACGAGACGCCCGTCGCACGCGTCGTCCTCGCCGGACGGACCGTTGCCGGAGGGGCGGCCGCCGGACGTGCCGCCGCGGGACGGACCACCACCGCGGGAGGGGCGGCCGCTGTACGGGCCGCCGCCGGACGGACTACCGGCGGACGCGCCGCCGCTGTCCGGACCGCCGTCCGACGGCCCGCCGTCGGCCCCGGACCCGCTCTCGGCTCCGGTCCCGGCTTCGGCCCCGCTCCCCGCCCCGGACCCGGTCCCGGACCCGGCTTCGGCCCCGCTCCCCGCCCCGGACCCGGTCCCGGACCAGGCCTCGGCCCCGGGCCCGGTTTCGGCTCCGGTCCCGGTTCCGTCTTCGGTGCACTGCCCGCACCCGGGAAAGCTCGTCGTCACGACCTCTGAACGCGGGGGAAGGGTACGGAGGTTGCAATTCCGCCCATCTTTTCGCCGCCCGCCGGGGGAGCACCGGCGCACACCGGGGGCGCACGCTCCCGCACCCTCGCGCCCTACGCCTCCCGCACGATCCCCGTCAGCGGGCACTCGTAGCGCCAGTCCAGGCTGTCGTAGAGGGCCAGGCCGTCGCGGGTGGCCGCGAGGATGCCCGTGGTCGCGCCCGTCTGGGCGGCCGCCGCCTCCAGGGTGCGCATCACGTTCGCGCCGAGGCCGCGTCGGCGGTGGTCGGGGTGGGTCTCGATCTGGTCGGCGACGGCGGTCACCCCTGTCGGGGCCATTTGGCCGCGCGCGGCGAGCGTGCCGTCCGGGGCCACGATCCGGACCCGGATCACCCCGTCCCGGGTCTCCGTCGTCCGCGCGTACCCCTCCGGCGCCGGCGGGCGGGCCCCCGGGTCCAGGGTCTTGCTCATCATGTAGCCGGGGTCGTCCGGGACGGTCCACCCCGGGGTGATCCACTCGGCCGACTCCTCGGGACCGGCCATGATCTTCAGCCACGCGCCCGGCACGGTGATCTCCTGGCAGAGCTTCCCCACGGACACCGCGTCCGGCGCCGGCAGGACGTGCCGGAAGACGTGCGTCGGCAGGCCGACGTCGATCCGCCAGCCCCAGGGCTCGACGACGGCGGGCGCAGTGCCCCGCGAGACGGTCCAGCCCGCCACCCAGGCAGAGGTAATAGCCGCAGTGTCCATAGAGGCATTACACCGTCGCCACTCCGCCCCGCACCAGAGTGATCGCTCAGAGCGAACGGCCCCCGGGGAACATCCCCGGGTGCCCGTGCATTGAGTCCACATAGCTCAACTTGACTGCCGAAGGGGAGATCATGGCTTCGACGTCCTCACCGCTCACTCTGCCTGTGCTGCCGCTCGACGACGAGGTCGTGCTGCCCGGAATGGTGGTGCCGCTGGACCTGTCCGACACCGACGTACGCGCCGCGGTCGAGGCCGCCCAGGCCGCCGCCCGGTCCGGAAGCGGCACCGGGAAGCCCAAGGTGCTCCTCGTGCCCCGGGTCGACGGCACGTACGCCGGGACCGGTGTGCTCGGCACCGTCGAGCAGGTCGGACGGCTGTCCGACGGCGACCCCGGCGCCCTCATCCGCGCCCTGGGCCGCGTGAAGATCGGCGCGGGTACGACAGGACCCGGCGCCGCCCTCTGGGTCGAGGGCAGCGTCGTCGAGGAGACCGTGCCCGACCCGCTGCCCGGCTCCGTGACCGAACTGGTCAAGGAGTACAAGGCGCTCGCCACCAGCTGGCTGCGCAAGCGCGGCGCCTGGCAGGTCGTGGACCGCGTCCAGCAGATCGACGGCGTCTCCGCGCTCGCCGACAACTCCGGCTACTCGCCCTTCCTCACCGTCGAGCAGAAGGTCGAACTCCTGGAGACCGCCGACCCGGTCGCCCGCCTCAAGCTCGCCACCGCCCAGCTCCGCGAGCACCTCGCCGAGCAGGACGTGGCCGAGTCCATCGCCAAGGACGTCCAGGAGGGCGTCGACAAGCAGCAGCGCGAGTTCCTGCTGCGGCGCCAGCTGGACGCCGTACGCAAGGAGCTGCGCGACCTCAACGGCGAGACGGAGGGCGACGAGTCCGACGACTACCGGACCCGTGTCGAGGCCGCAGACCTGCCCGAGAACGTCCGCGAGGCGGCCCTCAAGGAGGTCGAGAAGCTGGAGCGGTCCAGCGACCAGTCCCCCGAGGGCTCCTGGATCCGGACCTGGCTCGACACGGTCCTCGAACTGCCGTGGAACGAAAGGACCGAGGACCAGTACGACATCCAGGGCGCCAAGGCGATCCTGGACGCCGAGCACGCGGGCCTTGAGGACGTGAAGGAGCGGATCACCGAGTACCTGGCGGTGCGCAAGCGGCGCGCCGAGCGGGGTCTCGGCGTGGTCGGCGGCCGGCGCGGCGGCGCGGTCCTGGCCCTGGTCGGCCCGCCCGGTGTCGGCAAGACCTCGCTGGGCGAGTCCGTCGCGCACGCGATGGGGCGGAAGTTCGTCCGGGTCGCGCTCGGCGGCGTACGGGACGAGGCGGAGATCCGCGGCCACCGGCGTACGTACGTCGGCGCGCTGCCGGGCCGGATCGTACGGGCGATCAAGGAGGCCGGGTCGATGAACCCGGTGGTCCTGCTCGACGAGATCGACAAGGTCGGCTCGGACTACCGGGGCGACCCGGCGGCCGCGCTCCTGGAGGTCCTCGACCCGGCGCAGAACCACACCTTCCGCGACCACTACCTGGAGGTCGAACTCGACCTCTCCGACGTCGTGTTCCTGGCGACGGCGAACGTCCTGGAGGCCATCCCCGAGGCGCTGCTCGACCGGATGGAGCTGGTCAGGCTCGACGGGTACACGGAGGACGAGAAGGTCGTCATCGCCCGCGACCACCTGCTGCCCAGGCAGCTGGAGCGGGCGGGCCTGGAGCCCGGCGAGGTGGTCCTCGAGGACGCGTCGCTGCGGAAGCTGGCGGGCGAGTACACCCGCGAGGCGGGCGTACGGAACCTGGAGCGGTCCGTCGCGCGGCTGCTGCGGAAGGTCGCGGCGCAGCACGAACTGGGCGACCGGGAGCTGCCGTTCACGGTCGGCGTGGACGATCTGCGCGGTCTCATCGGGCGGCCGCACCACATCCCGGAGTCCGCGCAGGACCCGGCCGAGCGCCGTACGTCCGTACCGGGCGTGGCGACCGGACTCGCGGTCACGGGCGCGGGCGGTGACGTCCTCTTCGTCGAGGCGTCGCTCGCCGACCCGGAGACGGGCGCGGCGGGGCTGACCCTGACGGGTCAGCTGGGCGACGTGATGAAGGAGTCGGCGCAGATCGCGCTCTCCTTCCTGCGGTCGCACGGCGCGGAGCTGGAGCTGTCCGTGGGCGGGCTGAAGGACCGGGGCGTGCACATCCACTTCCCGGCGGGCGCGGTCCCGAAGGACGGTCCGAGCGCGGGCATCACGATGACGACGGCGCTCGCCTCGCTGCTCTCCGGCCGGCTGGTCCGGACGGACGTGGCGATGACCGGTGAGGTGTCGCTGACCGGGCGCGTCCTGCCGATCGGCGGCCTGAAGCAGAAGCTGCTGGCGGCGCACCGGGCGGGCATCACGACGGTCGTGATCCCGAAGCGGAACGAGGCGGACCTGGACGACGTCCCGGCCGAGATCCTGGAGAAGCTGGAGGTCCACCCGGTGACGGACGTCCGCCAGGTCCTGGAGATCGCGCTGTCCCCGGCGGCGGTGACGGTGAGCGCGGTGGCGTGAGCCGGTAGGTCGTGTTGTGGAGCGGGGCGTCCCTTCAGCGGGGCGCCCCGTTCCGCTAGTTGCGTACGTTCGGGCAGCCCGGGTTCATGACGGGGTGCCCTCGTCGCCCTTGAACGCGGCTGGGCGGGCTCGCACCATGCCCGTACGCGAGCGAGAGGGAGACGCAGTGGTCGCCGACAGGAAGCGCCGACGGACCGGGTCGGACGGCGAACAGGAGCTTCCTCGGCGTGCCGCGCCAGCGGCCAGGGAAGCGGAGGCCTTGAGTCCCGGTGGGCGGCTGACCCCGGAGCTCGCCCGGGCCAGCGACGGCGACCAGGAACTTCACCGTGGACGGCGGGAACATGTTCGTCGGGAGCACCTTCAACCTCGCCAACGACAGCGACCGGTCCGACGACGAGAGCGAGGGGAGCGGAGCGAACTCCCCGGCGCCGTGGGCGCAGTCGACGACGCTGACCTTCGACGGGGACTTCCGCGTCGAGAACGCCAACATGTTCCTGGGGAACATCTTCAACGGGGGACGTTTCCGGGGCGGTGGCACGGGCGCGGGGCCCGCCGACCCCGAACACGACAACCTGTACGTCGGCGACACGTTCCGCGTCCGGGGAACGATCGACCTCACCGGAGGCGTCTACCACGGCAACGCGTTCACGGCGAGGAGGATCATCATCAGGGGCAACGCCCTCTTCGTCGGCGGCAACTCCTTCACCGGAGACGTCCAGGTCGAGGACCCCGACCTGGTCGCCCAGGAGAACTACCTGGGAGAGATCACCGCCGCCCACGCCGACGAGATCAGCCCGCTCTGAGCCGGGGCAGCCGTCCGGGAGTCGGCTTCCCTATCCTGATCATGGACGAAGGGGGAAGGCGGATCGTGGGGAAGCGGAAGTCGAACCGTCGGCGGCAGGAAGAGGCGCGGCGGACCGCCGAGCGGTTCGCGCCCGGATCGGGCAGCTGGGAGTTGGTCTTCGAGACCGAGGACGAAGCGGCGTTCCGCGCCCACCTGGATCGGCTCCGGGCGTCGGAGCCGCGGCTCGACGAGGCGTCCCTGCGGGTGGACACCCTCTGCGGGCGCATGACGCAGCCGACCGTCCGCCGGCTCAGCCGCTTCGTGCCGAAGACCGACCGCGCCGCAGCCCCCTTCGAACCACCCGCTCCCCCGAACACCGTGAAGCAAGGAGAACCGGCCATGCCCCCACTGCCTTCTCTCGCCGACCAGGCGGAGCGTCTCGTCGAGCTCGGGGTGCATGAAGTCGCGGGGATAGCCGCCGACGAGGTGCGTGAGTTCGTGCGGGAGGCCGGAGGTGAGCGTGGTGACGTGTTGCTCGCCGTGCACCCCGGGCGGGCGCCCGCCTCCGTGCTCGCGCCGTTGTTGCGGCGGGAGGGCAAGGCCGGGTTCGTCGTGGTCGACATGCCCGACGTCGACGACTTCGCGCCCAACGGGATCGAGGTGCCCGACGCGCCGCTCTACCTGGTCGCCGGGATCGACCGCGGCGACCACATGTCCAACTGGAGCCCGGAGGAGGCGCTCCCCGCGCTCGCCAAGGAGGAGCGCACCCCGCTGCTGCTCACCGAGGGCATCCACTGGGTGCTCCAGGAGCCGGCGGCTCTGGAGCGCAACCGCTGCTTCATGACCATCGGCTCCCGGCTGCGCAAGGCGAACGGCACCTGGGACGCCCGTACGCCCGCCATCTGGATCAGCAACGGCACCGGGCGCGACGGCCGCGAGCGGCGCGACGCCCCGAAGGTCGGCTGGTGCTGGTGGGGCAACCGCCACACCTGGCTCGGCTTCGGCTCGACCACGGGGCGCAGCGCCTAGGCGTTCACGCCCTTACGACGCGTTCCGGCGGCGCGTCAGGAGCAGGCTGCCCGCGGCGAACGCCGTCAGGGCGGCCGCGCCTCCGAGTGCGAGGGGGAGCGGGGAGGGGCTGGTCCGGGCCGCGTCGGAGGAGAGCGCCGGGGCGTGCTCGTCGCCGCCGTGGCCTGCGTGGCTCACCGTGGACCGGTCCGCGCCCGCGGCGATCTTCGCCTCGCTCGGGGCGGAGGCCGCCGCCGCCGTACCGCCGAAGGTGACGTCCGAGCAGCTGTAGAACGCCTCCGGGCTGTCGCTGCGCTGCCAGACCTTGTAGACGATGTGGCGGCCCGTGCGGGCGGGCAGGGTGCCGGTGAAGTTGTAGTAGCCGTCCGTCGCGGTCCGCGCCGTGGGGTAGGTCGCCACCGGGGTCGCGTCCAGGTCCGACCACTTCAGCGGCTTGGTCGGGTCGAAGCCCGGCTTGGTGATGTAGACCGTCATCGTGCCCTGGTGGGGCGCGGTCACCCGGACCTTGAAGTTGAAGGACCCCGCGGACACGGCCGTCGACGGCCAGTCCGTCCGGGCCCAGTCGAGCGCGCGGTACTTCTCGCGGTTGGCCGAGCAGAGCTTGCCGTCCGGGATCACCACCTGGTGCTGCCCGTCGGCGTTGGCGATGTTGACCTCGTTCCAGTCGTAGAGCGGCTGGGTGCCGGAGTCGGCGACCAGGTCCTTGCACACCTGCGACTTCGGCGTCTCCGGGCCCTCCGCGTAACAGGCCGCGACCCGGCTCACCGGGTTGAAGACCGCGCCGTGCGCGGCGGCGGTGGACGGGGTCAGCGGGATCAGGGCGGCGGCGGACAGGGTGGCGGCTGCGGCGGCGGTGCGGCGGATCGACGGCATGCGGGGGCTCTCTCTCGTGCGTGGGGGAGACGGGAGGACGGGAGGACGGGACGAACAACGAGCGGATCACGTACGGGAGTTGGGGAGGGGCCGTACGCACCAACCCGAGGTTCGCATTGGTCCATACCAATGGGCAAGGGGGTGGCGCGAGAAAGACGGAAGCGGCCTTCCGCGCGCGCCGCCGCGCGCCCGGAAGACCGCCGTGTGTCGGAAAGGCCGGGATGTGCCGACAGGCCGGGGTGTGCCGGCAGGGCCTCGACGTGTCCCGCTCAGCCGTTGGCCAGTGCCTGCACCCGCGAGAGGTCCCCGTTGAAGCGGTTGTGGTCGCCGACCGTCGGGCCCGTCGAGGTGTACTGCCACATCGTGTAGTACCCCCAGCCCGCCGGGAGTTCGCCCACCGCCGCCGCGTACCGCGCGACCCAGAGCGGGTTGGTCGAGCCGAAGCCCGCGTAGTTGCCGGTGCACTGCGTCCACCAGCTCGTCGCCGTGTAGATCACCGCGTCACGGCCCGTCCGCGCCTTGTACCGGTTGAGGAAGTCGCGGATCCACGCGACCATCGCCGACTGCGACTTGCCGTAGCAGGTCGCCCCGTACGGGTTCCACTCGATGTCGAGCGCGCCCGGCAGCGTCCTGCCGTCCTTGGACCAGCCGCCGCCGTTGTTCACGAAGTAGTCGGCCTGGGCCGCGCCCGTCGTCGTGTCCGGGGTCGCGAAGTGGTACGCGCCGCGGATCATGCCCACGTTGTAGGAGCCGTTGTACTGCTGCGCGAAGTAGGGGTTCTTGTAGTAGGTGCCCTCCGTCGCCTTGACGTAGGCCCACTTCACCCCGCTGTTCCACAGGGTCGACCAGGCCACGTTCCCCTGGTGGCTGGAGACGTCCACGCCCTCCGTCTGGGCGGCACGCGGCGAGCCCGGCGTGCCGGCCGAGCCGTCGTGCGCGAGGACGCCCATGCCCATGTGGGCGGAGCCGCGTGGGGGAACGGCCTCGGCGTCGGCTCCGGCGGCGGCGTTCGCCGGGCCCGAGAGGGTGAGGGGCAGGAGCAGGGCCAGGGCCGCGAACGCGGCGCCGGCGAGGGTCTTTCCGGATCTGTGCACGGGCATTGCGTGCCTCCGAAAGGCTCGGTGGGGGGAGCGAGTCGGACAGTCCTGGAATGGACATGTCACCAACGACGCTACGCACGTAGACCCGCCTGACGGAAGAGGCCCCGGGTGCCGCCGTTGGTCTACTCCTGCGAAATAATGAGAGAGCTGCGGCGATGGCCGCGGTTGAAAGAAACTTTCAGCGACCGGAAAGCGCGCGAGGGGTGCTGACGTGCACGGAAGCGGTACGGGGAGTGAAGCCGAACCGACCGGCGGGGCGACCGGGGGGAGTGGTGTGGACCAGGAATTCCTGGCCCTGGAAAGGGAATTGGCGGTCTTTCTGCGCCGCGCCCGCGCCCAGTCCGGCGAGATGGCCCGCGAGGTCCACCCGGAGCTGGAGTCCTCCGCGTACGGACTCTTCGTACGGCTCGACGACACCGGCCCGCAGCGCGCCACCGAACTCGCCGGCTACTTCGGCGTCGGCAAGGCGACCATGAGCCGTCAGCTGCGCGTCCTTGAGGACCTCGGGCTCGTCGCCCGCGACCCCGACCCGGCCGACGGGCGCGCCTCGCTCGTCCGGCTCACGGAGGAGGGGCGGCGCCGCTTCCGCCGGGTACGGGACGCACGGCGCGGGCGGTACGTCCGCAAGCTCGCCGACTGGGACCGCGCCGAGGTCGCCGAACTGGCCCGGCTGCTTCACCAGCTGAACGCACGGGCGGAGAGCTGAGGGGAGCCCCCGAGGGCGCAGCCGAGGCGGCCCCCGAGGGAACCCTTGAGCAGGCCCTTGAGCGAGCCCGCGAGGGAGCCCTTGAGTGAGCCCCCGAGCGAGCCGTCAGAGAACCGCGTACGCCGCCGTCGCGTCGTCGTGCGCCTTCCAGCGGTGCACGGCGGTACCCGACTCCTCCAGCGCGCGGACCCGCGTCAGCAGCCCGTGCGCGCCCTCCTTCCGCAGGACGGCGAAGCAGTCCGCCCAGTCGCCCTCGCCGAACAGCTCCACCCAGCGCGAGGCCCCGTCCGTGAGCGCAGCCAGGGCGCGCACCTCCGCGCGCGGAGTCGTCCCGGTCACCGCCCGCCGTGCCACGTCCGGGTCGGCCGCGGCCGTGAAGAAGCCGCCCTCCCGGTTCCGCAGCCGGTCCGTCGCCGCGTGCGAACGGCGGACCTCGTCCGGGATCCGGTCGAGGCGGTCGTCGAGCACCGCCCGTACCGAACCGTCCGGCGCCTCCAGGAGCAGAACGGAGTCGGAGAGGACGAGGTGCTCCACGCGGGCCTCGTCCCAGCGCGCCATCGCGACGGTTGCCTGGGGCGTACGTACGTGAGAAAGGTCACATGTGTCGCGGTGGGCGTTTGCGGTGCGCCAGATTGCCTCCGTCAGAATCTCGGACAGCGTCATATCGCGTCGCGAAGCGGACAGTTCGGTCAGCGCTCCGCCGAGGCGGGCGGTGAACCAGGGCACGTCGTGCACACAACCGTCATCACCGGCCGGCGGTGTCACCCCGTCGAGCACCACGACCGTCCCGCCCCCGCCGGACGCGGGTAGAGCCGTGGCCACCCAGTCCTCGTTGGGGCGTTCGGGACTGCCGGGAAGGGTGACGGCCTCGGTGCGCATGATCCCCAGTCTGCCCCGTGGCGACCGGAGGCCGTGACGCACCTTCACAGTGTCTCCAAACGGCCGAATCTGGCCTGTACCAAGCCTTCGAGGGGCTCCGGAGGGGTGGAAGCGGAGGCTCCGGCGAGCTGCGGGCGGGCATCCTGCCAAAGCCCGCGCGGAAGATCCAACCGGCGCTCCGTGCGGGCCGTGTGGAAGCCTCGCGTGGAGTTGTTCGCCAACTCAGGAGTGTTGTTCACTCGTTCGGGTGGCGGAGCGGCCGATGCGCGTCCCCTTCCCAGAAGCGCTGGAATGGTCGGAAGCCGTACCAGGGGTGGGGGGCGCTCTAACTACGTGACCGGTCGTCACCTCTGCTTCATGGGCGGACGAGTCGAGAATGCGAGCAGCACCGGTGCAGAAGAAGCGGCCTCGGAGCAAGAACGGCACGCGGAGCCAGGCCCCCGGTGACCCGCTGAGCACGGGCGACGCCACGGGCCCCGGCGCCGTACCCGGAAGCACCACGCCCGGCAGCACCATGCCCGGGAGCGCCACGCCCGGACGCACCATGCCAGGGAGCGCCACGCCCCCCGTCGTACCCGCGCCCGTCGGGCGCTCCAAGCGCGTCCGGAACCGGCTCGTCGCCGGTGTCGCCCTCGTCGGCGTCACCGTGCTCGCCGCCGGCGCGCCCGCGATCCTCACCGCCTCCGGCGAACTGACCGACTCCCAGCGCCTGGTCACTCTCGCCGAGCTGGACCGCCAGGCCGTCACCCTCGCCCACTCCCTCGCCGACGAGCGCGACGAGGTCGTCGCCTACATCGCCGCGGGCCGCGACGAGCAGCAGGGTGGCAGCGACAAGAGGCGGCAGGTCACCAGCACGCGCTCCACCCGCGTCGACCGCCAGATAGAAGAGATCCGGCCCACCGCCCCCGAAGAGCTGCGCCGCGACCTCGCGGGCCTGCCCGCCCTCCGCAGTGCCGCGCTCACCGGCAAGGGCACCGCCCTCGAAGCCCACAAGGCGTACACGGACGTCATCGCCAAGCTCCAGGCCCTCGCCGACGAGCTCGCCGAGAAGACCCCCGCCCGCGCCGCCGACGCCGCCCGGGCCCCCGCCGCCCTGAGCCGCGCCGTCGAACAGGCCTCGGCCGCCCGCGGCCTGCTCCTCGCCGCCCTCGCCGTACCCCAGCCCGAGTCCGACGGCGTCGAGTACGACCCCGTCACCGGCACGTACGTGCCCAAGAAGGCGGAGGGCGCCGACGAGGCCGACCGCGCCCGCAACGCCCTCACGGCCGCCGCCCAGCAGGCCCGGGTCCGCGAACTGGCCACGCTGGCCGACTTCGACCAGTCCGCCGCCGGCACCGGGCGGAACTCCCTCGCCGCCACGGTCACGGGCCCCGACGTCAAGAAGGCCGAAGGCCTCCTCGCCCGCCTCACCGACCAGCCCGTACTCACCAAGTCCGAGCGCGGGACCGACCCCGAGCAGCTGGAGTCCGCGCTCTCCGCCCGCATCGAGCAGATGCGCGGCGTCGAGTCCGCCCTCTCCGCCACCCGCGTGGACCGCCTCGCCGAACTCCGCGACGACGACGTCACCGCCCTCGAAGTGCGCATCGCCTTCCTCGGTGGCTGTCTCCTGATCGCCATCGGCATCTCCACGTTCGTCGCCCGCAGCCTCACCCGCCCCCTCGCCGTGGTGCGCATCGGCGCCGCGCGGCTCGCCGCCGCCCCGGAGCCCGAGACCGAGGAGCCGGTCCGCTTCACCGGCCGCAACGACGAGTTCGCCCAGGTCGTACGGTCCCTCAACAGCCTCCACGGCAAGCTGGCCGACCTCGGCCGACGGGTCGCGGCGCTCGACAGCGAGCGCGCCGACCTGACGGGCGCCCGCGAGGCGCTCGGCTCCGAGCTGGCCGCCCAGCGCGCCGAACTCCAGGGCCACACCGCCCTCCTCACCGCCGAGCTCGCACGGCTCCGGCACACCGTCCAGCACACCTTCGTCAACCTCTCGCTGCGCAGCCTCGGGCTCGTGGAGCGGCAACTCGGCGTCATCGAGAAGCTGGAGGAGCGCGAGCAGGACCCCGACCGGCTCGCCACCCTCTTCAAGCTCGACCACATGGCGACCGTCATGCGCCGCCACAGCGAGAACCTCCTCGTCCTCGCCGGGCACGAGCACGTCCACGGCCACCCCGGGCCCGTCCCGCTCGTGGACGTACTGCGCGCCGCCGTCAGCGAGATCGAGCGGTACGAGCGGGTCACCCTCCAGTCCCTGCCGCCGCACGCCCAGATCGCCGGCTTCGCCGCGGACGACCTGTCCCACCTGATCGCCGAACTCCTGGAGAACGCGACCTCGTTCTCGCCGCCCGACGCGCAGGTCCAGCTCTCCGGCTGGCTCCTGGAGAGCGGCGAGGTCATGCTCTCCGTCCAGGACGAGGGCATCGGCATGACCGAGTCCCGGCTCGTCGAGCTCAACGCGCGGCTCGCCGAGGCGGACCCGGCCGACATCGCGGGCGAGGGACTCGGCATCCGCGTCACCGCGCTGCTCGCCGCCCGCCACGGCGTCCGCGTGCAGCTGCGCGAGCAGAAGCAGGGCGGCATCGCGGCGGTCGTCGTCCTGCCGCAGACGCTGCTGCCGACGGCCCCGCCGACCGCGGGCCCGCCGGCCGTCCCGGTCATGGGCGGCGCGCCCACCCTGAACCTCCCCGGCTCGGTCGCCGAGGCCAACTCCAACACCCTGCCGTCCCGCACCCGCGACCCGCTCGTGGAGGCGGCGGAGCGCGCCATCGAGGCGGAGGAGGCCCGGGCGGAGCCCGAGGCCCCCGCGGAACCGGAGCAGGAGCCGGAGCCCGAGCCCGAGGCCCCCGCCGCGCCCGACGCCCCCCAGCTCTCCGTCTCCGAGACCACGCTCCAGGTCCGGCTCCCCGACCCGCCCCCCGAGCCCGACACGCACGAGCGCGCCCCGGAGGAGTCCGAGCCGGCGGCCGCCGCCCAGCGCGTCACGGACAAGGGGCTCCCCAAGCGCACGCCGAAGATCGTTCCGCAGGCCGGTACCGTCCCGGCCCCGCGCCCCGGTGGCGTGGACCCGGAGGCCCTGCGCCGCAGGCTGGGCGGATTCCACCGAGGGGCCGAGGAGGGCCGTAGGGACGTAGAGGCCGAGATCGAAGCACGTACCGAGGAGAAGACGGGGGACACAGTCGAGGAGGCACGCGGTTGACTGCGACCGGAACATCTGAGACCGGCACACCTGCGACCGGAACGTTCGGACTGAGCACGGAGGCCCGCAACCTGCACTGGCTGCTGGGCAACCTCGTCGAGGAGGTGCCCGGGGTCCGCTCGGTCGCCGTCGTCTCCTCCGACGGACTCCTGCTGCTCTCGTCCGACCCGGCGGCGCAGGAGACCGCGTCCGCACCGGCGGACCGTCCGAGCGGGCCGCGGGGCTCCAGCGCCGACCTCGCCACGATCGTCTCCGGCATCGGCAGCCTCACCATCGGCGCCGCCCGGCTGATGGACGGCGGCGGGGTCAAGCAGACGATGGTGGCCATGGAGGAGGGCAGCGTCTTCGTCATGTCCATCAGCGACGGCTCGCTGCTCGGCGTGCACGCGGAACCCGACTGCGACATGAGCGTCGTCGCGTACCACATGGCCCTCTTTGTCGGCCGCGCCGGACACGTCCTCACCCCCGAACTCCGCAGCGAGCTGCGCAAATCGATGGAGGGCGCCCAGTGACCGCGACACACCGACTGCCGGTACGAGGCGACGGGCGCCGCCCCGCGCGCGTCCGCCCGTACTCGCTCACCGGCGGCCGCACCCGGTTCGGCCACATCCTGCTCGTCGAGACCTTCGTCGCGGCCCTCGAAGCGGCGCCCGGGCGGAAGGTCCTGACGGACGGCGGGCCAGCCCGCGGCCTGATGCCCGAGATGCGGGCCATCGTCGAGATCTGCCGCCGGATGCGTACCGTCGCGGAGATCTCGGCCCTTCTGAAGATGCCGTTGGGTGTCGTCCGGGTGCTGCTCAGCGACCTGGCCGACCAGGGAAAGATCCGTGTGTACGGGACCGGTCACGGCACCGGGCAGCCCGACCGCGCGCTCCTCGAAAGGGTGCTGAGTGGACTCCGCCGTCTCTGAAGCCGCTGCCCCGGCCCTCGCCGGAATCCCCGCCCAGCCCGAAGCCCGGCCCGCACCGCACGACGCGGGCACGGAAGAGGGCGCGCAGGACTGGCAGCTCGACCACACCCGGGCCCCCATAGCCACCAAGGTCGTCGTCGCGGGCGGCTTCGGCGTCGGCAAGACGACTTTCGTCCGCGCCGTCTCGGAGATAACCCCGCTCCAGACCGAGGCCCTGATGACCCAGGCCAGTCAGGACACCGACGACCTCTCGGCGACGCCCGACAAGCTCACGACGACCGTCGCGATGGACTTCGGCCGGATCACCCTGGACGAGGACCTCGTCCTGTACGTCTTCGGCACCCCCGGCCAGCAGCGCTTCTGGTTCATGTGGGACGACCTGGTGCGCGGCGCGATCGGCGCGATCGTGCTCGCCGACACCCGCCGGCTGACGGACTGCTTCCCCGCCCTCGACTACTTCGAGAGCTGCGGGCTGCCGTACATCGTCGCCGTCAACCACTTCGAGGGCACCGAGCGGTTCGAGCCCGACGACGTCCGCGACGCGCTCACCGTGCCCCCGCACGTACCCGTCGTGATCATGGACGCGCGCAAGCGGTACAGCGTGGTGGAATCCCTGCTCGCGATGGTCGCCCACGCGCTCGAAGCCGCCCCCGAATAGCCGGATCGGTCCGTAAGCCGCCGTAAGTCGTTAGGAACACCCGCCATGCGGAAGATACTCATCGTCGGAGCCGGTCAGTCCGGCCTCCAGCTCGCCCTCGGACTGCAGTCGCAGGGGTACGAAGTCACCCTCATGTCCAACCGCACGGCGGACGAGATCCGGTCAGGCCGGGTCATGTCCACCCAGTGCATGTTCGACACCGCGCTCCAGCACGAGCGGGACCTCGGCATCAACTTCTGGGAGTCCCAGGCCCCGCGCATCGAGGGCCTCGGCGTCTCCGTCGCCGGCCCCGAGTCGCAGCGCGTCATCGACTGGGTCGGCAGGCTCGACGGCCACGCGCAGTCCGTCGACCAGCGCGTGAAGATGGCCGGCTGGATGGAGACCTTCGCCCAGCGCGGCGGCCAGCTCGTCATCCACGGCGCGGCCGTCTCCGACCTGGACTACTTCTCCCGTACGTACGACCTGGTGCTCGTCTCCGCCGGCAAGGGCGAGCTGGTCTCCATGTTCGGCCGCGACGCCGCCCGTTCCCCGTACGGCGAGCCGCAGCGCGCCCTGGCCGTCGCGTACGTCCACGGCCTCGGCCCCCGCCCCGAGCACCCCGACTTCGACGCGGTCCGCTGCAACCTGGTCCCGGGCGTCGGCGAGCTCTTCGTCATGCCGACCCTGACCACCTCGGGCCGCGCCGACATCCTCTTCTGGGAGGGCATACCCGGCGGCCCGCTCGATGTCTTCCAGGGGATCAAGGACCCGGCGGAGCACCTCTCGCTCACGCTGGAGCTGATGGAGAAGTTCACGCCCTGGGAGTACGCGCGGGCCACCAAGGTCGAGCTGACCGACGCGGGCGGCACGCTCGCGGGCCGCTACGCCCCGACCGTCCGCAACCCGATCGGCCGCCTCCCCGGCGGAGGCCTGGCGCTCGGCGTCGCGGACGTCGTCGTCGCCAACGACCCGATCACCGGCCAGGGTTCGAACTCGGCCTCCAAGTGCGCGGCCGCCTACCTCGCGGCGATCGTCGAGCACGGCGACAAGCCCTTCGACGAGGACTGGATGCGGTCCACGTTCGACCGGTACTGGAACACCGCGCAGCACGTCACCAAGTGGACGAACGCGATGCTGGGCGTCCCCCCGGAGCACGTCCTGAACCTGATCGGCGCGGCCGGCCAGCTCCAGCCGGTCGCCGACCGCTTCGCGAACGGCTTCAACGACCCGGCCGACTTCGAGAACTTCTTCTACGAGCCCGAGAAGACCGGGGCCTACCTGGCGTCGGTCGCCGGGGCCTGACGGTCAGGGAGAGCTGGGCGGGCGCCGGGCGGGTGCCTGACGCCCGCCCGGGGGTCACACGAACCGCCTGGTAAGGCTCTGGTTGCCGCCGTAGTGGCAGTCCCACAGCCGTGCGCGGGCGCCCGGCTGCGTGCTCCAGTCGGCGATCTCCAGGCACTTGCCCCAGACGAATTCGGGGTCCGTCTGGAGATAGGAACTGTTGTGGAACAGCTGGTTCATGCCGTAGTGGCAGTCCCACTGGTTGGCGGTCGCACCGTTGTTGCGTCCCCAGCCGCCGATCTCCAGGCACTTGCCACTGTTGACGTTCCGGTAGTAGAACGCGCCGACGGGCGTGGCGCTGTAGTAGAGGATTTCCCACTGCTGGTTGGCGCCACCGGTGCAGGGCCACTGGCGGACGGCCGCGCCGTTCGCCGTGCTCCAGTCCGCCACCTCAAGACACTGTCCGGAGTGGCCCACGCGGACCGTGAATTTGCCCGCGGAGTGGACCTGCGCGGCCTGGGCCGGAACGGCCGAGACGCCGAAGACGAGACCGAGGGCTGCGGCGAGAACGAGCAGTCCGCGGCGGGCGCGGACGATCGGGTTGAACTTCATGGTCCTCTGCAATCAAGAAGGTTCCGGCCCGTGGCCGGAAATCATTGTCATGATCGCATAATTCTCAGCCTCAACTGATCCTTTCTCAACGCCAGTTGATGCCGCGAATCGGAATACCTTCCTCCGTTCTGTCTCAGGCTCAGCCCTGGTCGTACCCCTCGTCCGAGCCGTCCGTAGCCCCCGCCGGAAGCTCGGGCGCTGTGTACGACGGGAGGGCGACCGCGCTCGGATCGGGGCGGACCGCCCCGAGCAGCGGGTTGGCGGCGATCGGGGAGACCTTGACCTTGGCGCCGGGGCGGGGGGCCTGGACGACCAGGCCGTGGCCGAGGTAGATCGCCACATGGGTGGCCTCGGGGAAGTAGACCACCAGGTCGCCGGGGCGCAGGTCGCGCAGCTCCACCCGCGGGAGGGTGCGCCACTGCTCCTGGCTCGTGCGCGGGATCTCCCGGCCCGCGTTCGCCCAGGCCTGCGAGGTCAGCCCGGAGCAGTCGTACGACTCCGGTCCCTCGGCGCCCCACTCGTACGGCTTGCCGATCTGCCGTACCGCGTACGTCAGGGCGTCGCCGCCCTGCTGTGACGGGGTCCGGTCGCCGTCCAGGACGCCGGAGTCGAGCAGCTCGCGCTGGGCACCGGCGGTCTGGGTCCGCTCCAGTTCGGTCAGCCGGGCGAGCTGGTCGTCCGGGAGCGAGGCGAGCAACTTCTGGACCTCCCCGAGCTTCTTCTGGACGTCGTCGCGCTGAGTCTTCTGCCGCGCGGAGAGGCTCTGCTTCCGGTCCAGGGCCTTGCGGGAGGCGCTCGCCAGCTCACCGGCCTTCTTCTCGTCCGCCGTGAGCCGAGCCACGGTGCCGGCCCGGTCGCGGGCGGCACGGTCCATCAGGTGGCTCTGGTCCAGGGCCTGCTGGGGGTCGTGGGCGAGGAGCAGGCGCAGGTACGGGGAGAACGCCGAGGTCGTGGCCCGCCCCTTGTACTGCTCCCTGGCCAGCCGTCCGGCCGCGTTCCGGCCCTGGGCGAGGCGCTCGCGGGCCCGGGCGAGGGTGTCGGCGACCTTCCTGGTGTCGGCGGTCTGGAGGCGCAGCGCCTCGTCGGTGGCGTTGAAGGCCTCGGTGGCCTGCTCGGCCTGGCGGTAGAGGGTCCGGAGCCGGCCGAGGAGCGCGGCGATCGAGTCTCCGCCGGGGGGCGGGAGTTCGGCGGCGTCGTCGACGGGGGTGCCGTCGGCGCCCTCCGCCGGGCCCTCCGCCGCGCCCTCCGCCGGGCCCTCCGCCGCGCCCTCCGCCGGGCCCTCCGCCGCGCCCTCCGCAGGGCCATCCGTCGGCTCCTCGCCCTCGACCGTCGCCGGTGCCTCCACCTGGGGGTCCACCGGGTCGTCCGCCGTCGCCGTCGGGACCCCCGCGAGCGCTGTCGACGCGGCGAGAACCCCCGTGCAGACCGTGCGCAGCAGCCTTCCTGACACGTCATCACCTCCACCGAGATGATGGCGGGATCGTGCGGTCGGATGAGCTCACAAAGGGGCGAATCGGCCCAACGGCCTCACCCGTTCGGCTTGGTCCAGGGCCACTTCGGCCGGAACGGCTCGCGGCCCTCGGGGACGTACTCGTAGATCCAGCCGCGCGGAAGGCCGAGCCGCTTGGTGTGGCCGGCCGGTTCGCGGCGGTAGGTGTGGACGGTCGGCGGGCCGCCGTCCGCGGCCGGTACGGGCACTTCGTACCACTTCGGCGGGTGCCCGGTCGGGCCGACCAGGATCGGCAGGATCTCGCCGTCCAGGGGACCGCCTCTGAAGGGGGTGTTCTCGCTTCTCACGGGACCAGTCTCGTACACACCGGTCTCACAGGAGGTGAGCGGCCTCGCTCACCACGGGTGTCACCCGCCGTGCAAGGGTTCCCACCGGCCCGTCGGGTCTCTCCTGCGCGAGGAGCTTCTTGACCACCGAGGCCGTCTCCTCGTCGGTCGCGGCCGTGGCCGCGAGCAGCGCGACGAGGTGGTCGACCAGCCAGTCCCGCAGCTCACCGGCCGGTGGCTGCTTCTCCTCGTCCAGCCAGATCAGCGAGGCGGCCTCCACGGCCGCGATCCAGGTGCGGACCATCATCCGCATCCGGGGGCCTGGCTCCTCCACCCCCAGGTGGACGAGGATCTGCTCCGCCGCCGCCCGCCGGACCTCGTCCACGATCGCCGTGGTCCGGGAGGTCTCGGCGACGCTGCCGCCCTGGAGGAGGGCGCTGAAACCGGCGTCGTGCCCGTCCACGAACGTCAAGTACCGGTCGAGGACCCGGCCGAGCCGCTCGGTGGGCGGCCCGGACGGGGGCTCGGCGAAGCAGCGCTCCAGCGCGTCGGCGGAGGAGCGCAGGGCCGCCTCGTACAGCTGCTGCTTGCCGCCGGGGAAGTAGCGGTAGACCAGCGGCCGCGAGACGCCCGCCGCCTCGGCGACGTCGTCGAGGGAGACCTCGTCGGGTGCCCGGTGCGCGAAGAGCGTCAGGGCGGCGGCGAGGAGCTGCGCCCTGCGCTCCTCGACGCTGAGCCGGCGGTACGCGGGCGAGGCGGCACTGGTCATGCCTCGCAGGGTAGCCGCGCGCGGTGACGACAAGGGGTGCCGGTCTCAGGCCAGCAGTCCGGAGGCCTTCCAGAGCCGCCGCCCCGGGCCCCGCAGCACGCCGATGTCGTCCAGGAAGTCGGTGAGCCGCTTGGCGCCGGACTGCATGACCTCCCGGCGGTGGCCGCTCGCCCGGACCTGGGCGACGGCCTGGCGGCGGTCCAGGCCCACGTTGTCGTACACCTGGGGGTTGACGAAGCAGGTGGAGAAGACCCGGGCGGCCTCGCCGCAGCTGAGCCGGGTGAACTCCTGCTCCCAGCGCGGCGCGGTGATCATCTGGCGCCGCAGCTCCTCGCGGGCGTACCGGACGTGCCGCGCCTCCTCGACGACATGGATGCGGGTGACGCCGCGTACGAGGGTCTGGACCCGCTCGTCCGGGAAGGTCAGCCGCTGCATCCAGTCCAGGATCTCCTCGCCGAGGAGGGTGGCGGCGAAGGAGCCGGGCGTGGTGGAGACGGCCTTCAGGACGCGGCCGAGGTTGTGGTAGATCCGCGGCACGGGGTAGGCGGGCGTGCCGCCCTTCTGGATCATCCGGGCGAACATCATCGAGTGCCGGCACTCGTCGGCGATCTCGGTGAGGGCGTAGCGCACGTGGTCGCTGGTGAGGGACTTGTCGTAGATGTGCCGGACGAGCAGCTGCATCAGGATGATCTCGAACCAGATGCCGAGCGAGGCGATCGAGGCGGCCTCGTGCCGGGCGAGGTCCATCCGCTGCTCCTCGGACATCCGCCGCCACATCGGGGTGTCGTAGAGGGAGACCAGCTCGGGCGGCCAGAACCACTTGCCGTCCTCGAGGGGCGCGGCCCAGTCGAGTTCGGTCTCCGGGTCGAAGGAGTGCTTGAGGGAGGACTCGAGGAGTCGCGCCGCGACCTGTTCGCGGTCGCGGAGCGGGCCGAGGGCGTCCCGGAGGAGGGTGAAGTCCAGCTCGGTACGGGTGGTCATGACGGTACGACACCTCGCTGTGCTCGCGGTCGGGTTACCGGCGGTCGTCTTTATGAGACTGCTCGTCAGCAAGTGCGTCAATCCCTTGCGCACGACTTGTTGACCCGATGTCTACCAAGGTGTCAGCCTGCCGGGAGGACCACGTCCGGCGAGCAGTCGCAGTGAGAGTAAGGAGTCGTCAGTGTCGACGCACGACCTCTACACGAAAGCCCCGGGAGACCCCATCTGGCAGGTCCCCGCGACCGGTTCGGCCCGTTTCAGCTGGGACTACGACGACGGTCGGGAACGTCTCCTCGCCCTCTACCAGAAGGGCAAGGACAAGCAGTGGGACGGCAACAAACGCATCGCCTGGGAGCTGGAGGTCGATCCGTACGACCCGCTCGGCACCCCCGACGACGTACTGACCCTCTACGGCACCCGCCACTGGGCGAAGATGACCGAGAAGGACAAGGGCGAGCTGCGCCGGCACTACGCCTCCTGGCAGTTCAGCCAGTTCCTCCACGGCGAGCAGGGCGCGATGGTCTGCGCCGCGCGGATCGTCGAGTCCGTCCCCGACCTCGACGCCAAGTTCTACTCCGCGACGCAGACGATGGACGAGGCGCGGCACGCGGAGGTCTACGGCCGCTTCCTGCACGAGAAGATCGGGATGCTCTACCCGATCAACGACAACCTCCAGAGCCTGCTCGGCGACACCCTGCGCGACTCCCGCTGGGACATGCCCTACCTCGGCATGCAGGTCCTGATCGAGGGCCTGGCCCTTGCCGCCTTCGGCATGATCCGCGACACCACCGACAAGCCGCTGCCGAAGCAGATCCTGGCGTACGTGATGCAGGACGAGGCCCGGCACGTGGCCTTCGGCCGGATGGCGCTGCGCGACTACTACAAGCAGCTGTCGGACGCGGAACTGCGCGAGCGCGAGGAGTTCGTGATCGAGGGCTGCTACCTGATGCGGGACCGGCTGCGCGGGATCGAGGTCCTGGAGAACTTCGGCATCGGGCGGAAGGAAGCGGAGGAGTACAGCGAACAGAACGAGTTCCTGCACCTCTTCCGCAAGCTGCTCTTCAGCCGGATCGTCCCGTGCGTCAAGGACATCGGCCTGTGGGGCGAACGGCTCCAGAAGGCCTATCTGGACATGGGCGTCTTCGACCTCGGCGACTCGAACCTGGACCTGCTGATGCGCCAGGACGAGGAGATCGCGGAGGCGCTCGACCGCGAACGCTTCGAGGTGGAGGAGCGGGAGCGGGTGGCCGAGGTGGCGGAGGCGATCGCACAGGGCGGGGCGGAGGGGTAGGCCTCTCGCTCGGATCCGCCCGGACACGACCGACCACCCGGGATTCCCGGTGTTCACGCCGGTGACGTACCGTGCCCGCCATGAGCATGCCGCCACCGCCGAACCAGCCGCCGCACAACCCCTACGGCGGTCCCGTGCCGCCCCCGCAGCAGCCGGGGCCGTACGGTCCGCCGCAGGGGATGCCCCAGCCCGGGCCCTACGGCCCGCCGCACCAGGGCTACCCGCAGCAGCCGGGCATCCCCCAGCAGTACCCGGGGCCCGGCGCCGGCGGCTGGGGGCAGCCGCCGATGGGGCCGCCGCCGAAGAAGAACCGGACCGGGCTGATCGTCGGGATCGTCGTCGGCTCGCTGGCCGTCGTCGCCGGCCTCGGCTACGCGGGCAAGCTCGTCCTCGACGGGGCCGGGGTCACCGGCGACTTCCCGGAGGCGACGCACAAGCTGGTCGTGCCCAAGACCCTCCTGGACGGGCAGTTCACGCTCTCCAACGACGCCTCCGAGACCGAGGGCAAGGAGGTCGAGGACACCTACGACCCCTCGGTCAAGGACGTCAAGGCGGCCATCGCCCAGTACACCGGCAAGGAGGACTCCGTCCTCGTCGTCTCCGGCTTCCACGGCAGGCTCAAGGACCCGGCGGGCACCCGCGCGTCCATCCTGACCGGCGCGGCCAAGGACAAGGGCACCACGCTCGTGATCAAGCCCAAGGACTTCAGGCCGGCCGGTCACGACGTCACCATCAGCTGCCAGGTCACCACCACCAAGGACGCCGCCGGGACCGCGACCCTCCCCATGTGCGCCTGGGGCGACGACAACACGGCCTCCTTCGTCGCCGTCGTCACCACCGAGTCGGCCACCGCCGACCCGTACGACGTCGACCTGGCGGAGCTCGCCGACACCACGGCGAAGGTCCGCGCCGAGATGCGGAAGCCGATCAAGTAAGGATCTAGCGCCTCTCCTTGGCGCGCAGCGCCTCCTCCATCACCGCGCGGGCGATCGGCGCCGCGCTGCCGCCGCCGCTGATCTCCGTACGCCTGGCCTCGGCGTCCTCGACGACGACCGCGACCGCCACCGCGGGCTGGGCCGCGTCCGCGGCCTGGGCCCAGGCGATGAACCAGGCGTACGGAGTGCCGGTGTTGCCCAGGCCGTGCTGGGCCGTGCCCGTCTTGCCGCCGACCGTGGCCCCCGGGATCGCGGCGTTGCTGCCCGTGCCCTCCTCGACCGCCCTGACCATCAGCCGCTGCAGCTGGGTCGCGGTCGAGGGGCGCATCGCCTGCCGGTAGCTGAGCCGGCCGGTCGTGTCGACCGTCGTGCCGCGCGCCGTCGTCGTCCGCTCGACCAGGTACGGGTGCGCGATCTCCCCGTTGTTGGCGACCGCCGCCGCCACCAGCGCCATCTGCAGCGGCGTCGCCGTCGTGTCGAACTGGCCGATGGACGAGAGCGCCAGCTGGTCGTCGCTCATCGCGCGGTCGAAGTTGGACCTGGCCACCCAGGACGGGATCGTCAGGCCGACGTCGTTGAAGCCGAACCTCTCGACCGCGTCCACCATCCCCGTGAGCCCCACGTCGACCCCGAGCCCCGCCATCACCGTGTTGCACGACCACTGGAGCGCGTACGCCAGGGACGCGTTGCCGCAGCCGGTGGCCGCGTTCGGCAGCACCTGCCGGGTCCCCGGCAGGATGAACGGGTCCGGGGTGTCCGTCGGCGCCTCGACGTCCGTCACCGTGCCCGCGTCGATCGCGGCCGCCGCCGTCACGATCTTGAACGTGGAGCCGGGCGGATACGTCTGCCGGATCGCCCGGTTCAGCATCGGCTGGTTCGGCGAGGTGGTGAGCCGGGCCCAGGCCCCCTCGACCCCGTCGCCCGTACCGGACAGCTCGCCCGGTTCGTACGAGGGGGAGGAGACGAGTGCCAGGATCCGGCCGCTCGACGGCTCGACGGCCGCCACCGCGCCCCGCTTCCCGCCGAGCCCCCGGTACGCGGCCTGCTGCATGGACGCCCGGATCGTCGTCACCACGTCGCCGCCCGCCTGCCGCCCCCGGCTGAGGTCGTTCCAGAACGGGAACGGTGCGAGCAGCGGATCCGTACCCGCCAGGATGCCGTCCTCGGCGTGCTCCACGAACGTCGTGCCGTACGTCTGCGAGGCGAAGCCGGTCACCGGCGCGTACAACGGGCCCTGCTTGTACGTCCGTTCGTAGCGCAGCTGCTGGCCGCTGTCGCGCGAGCCGGTCACCGGCCGCCCGTCGACCACGATCTCGCCGCGCGGCTCGCCCCAACGGGCGATCGCCACCCGCCGGTTGGCCGGGTTCTCGTCCAGAGAATCGGACTGGACGACCATCACCCGCGCCGCGTTGACGAGCAGCGCCACGAGCAGGACCAGACAGAGCGCCGCCGCGCGCCGGATGTACCGGATCACCGGGCGTCCTCCACGATCGGCGCGATGACCCCGGCCTCGACCAGCTCCGGGCGGGGCGCGCGGGCCGAGTCGCTGACCCGGATGAGCAGCGCCACGATGATCCAGTTGGTCACGACGGACGAGCCGCCCTGCGCCAGGAACGGCATCGCCATGCCGGTCAGCGGGATCAGGCCCATCACCCCGCCGGCGATCACGAAGACCTGGAGGGCCAGGATCGAGGCGAGGCCGATCGCGAGCAGCCGCCCGAAGGGGTCGCGCAGGGCGAGCCCGGCGCGGTACCCGCGCGCGACGAGCAGCGCGTACAGCAGGAACAGGGCGGTGAGGCCGCCCAGGCCCAGCTCCTCGCCCGCCGTCGCAAGGATGAAGTCGGACTTGGCGGCGAAGCCGATCAGGATCGAGTGGCCGAGGCCGAGGCCGGTGCCGAACATCCCGCCCGCCGCGAAGGCGAACAGGGACTGCGCGAGCTGGCTCGGCCCGTCGCCCGCCTCGATGGAGGCGTAGGGGTTCAGCCAGTCCTCGACGCGGCTGTGCACGTGCGGTTCGATCGAGCCGACCGCGAACGCCCCGACACCCGCCAGGAGCAGCCCGACCGCGATCCAGCCGGTCCGGCCCGTGGCCACGTACAGCATGATCACGAAGAGGCCGAAGAAGAGCAGCGAGGTGCCGAGGTCCCGCTCAAGGACCAGCACGCCCACACTCAGCAGCCAGATCGCCGCGATCGGCCCGAGCACGCGGCCGGTGGGCAGCTGGAGCCGCCAGATCCTGCGTCCTGTGTACGCGAGCGCGTTGCGGTTGGCCGCCAGGTACGCGGCGAAGAAGACCGCGAGGAGGATCTTGGCGAACTCGCCCGGCTGGAAGGAGAGTCCGCCGATCCGGATCCAGATCTTCGCGCCGTTGACCGCCGGGAAGAAGATCGGCACGAGCATCAGGACCAGGGCGCTGGCCATCGAGAGGTACGCGTACCGCTGGAGCACCCGGTGGTCGCGCAGCAGCACCACGACCGCGCCGAACAGTGCCACCCCGAGCGCCGACCAGACCAGCTGCGCGAAGGCCGCCTGGTCCTTCGGGGTCTCCAGGTCGAGCCGGTAGATCAGCACCAGGCCGAGGCCGTTGAGCAGCACCGCGATCGGCAGCAGCAGCGGATCGGCGTACGGAGCCCGGAACCGTACGGCGAGATGGGCGAGGAGCGCGAGCCCGCCGAGACCGGCCCCGTAGCGCAGCGCGTCCGGAGGCACCGCGCCGCTGTGGGCCAGGCCCACGTCGACGTACCCCAGGACGGAGATGAGGACGGCGCAGACGAGGAGGGAGAGTTCCACGCCGCGGCGCTTCGGGATGCGTAGCCCGGGCGGGGGAGCGTCCGCCGTCGTTGCGGTCATGAACCGCAACGTAGCAAGCGATATGGCTTATATCCCTTATGTGTGACGGTGTGCCGTCTCGGCCGTCACGGCCGTCTCACGGCTCCGGATCCTCGTCCGGCTCGGCGAGCCGCACGTACTCCGGCAGCGTCAGCCGCGCCAGGGCGCCGCCGTCCGGGGCGTCGGCGAAGGCCAGCTCCGCGCCGATCACTTCGGCCTGCCCGGCCGCGATCGTGAGCCCGAGCCCGTGCCCCTTGCCGCCGCTCTCGGTACGGAACCGCTGCGGCCCGGTCGCCGGCAGGTACTCCGGGTAGCCCGGACCGTGGTCCCGTACGGTCACGACGGCGCCGTCCACGGTCAGGACGACCGGCGGGGCGCCGTGCCGGTGCGCGTTGGCGACGAGGTTGCCGAGGACCCGCTCCAGGCGCCGCCGGTCCGTCTCGACCGTCGCGTCACGGAGGACCCGCACCTCGGTCTCGGTGCCGGACGCCCGCACCACGCCCCGGGCGACCGTGGCGAGATCGTGCATCGCCAGGTCCACGGTCTCGTTGCGGGCGTCGAGCCGGGAGATCTCCAGGAGGTCCTCGGTCAGCGAGCGCATCGCCCGGACCCGGTCCCTGACCAGCTCCGACGGCCGCCCCTCCGGCAGGAGTTCGGCCGCCGCCGACAGGCCGGTCAGCGGGGTGCGCAGCTCGTGCGCCACGTCCGCCGTGAAGCGCTGCTCGGTCTGCAGCTTGCGCTGGAGCGAGGAGGCCATCGTGTCGAGCGCCCCGGAGACCGTGGCCACCTCGTCCTGCGGGCGCGCCGGGTCCTTCGTGCGGGGGTCGTCCACGCGCGCGTCGAGGTCGCCCGCGCTGATCCGCCGGGCCACCTGCGCGGTCAGGTGCAGCCGCCGGGTGACCCGGGTGACCGCGAACGCGCCCAGGAGCAGCGTCGTCCCGATCGCGAGGACCGAGGAGCCGAGGATCGACTGGTCGAGGCCCTCGATGATCTCCCGGCCCGCCGAGTAGTCGACCCGGACGGCGAGGGCGCGGCCGTCCGCCGGTCCCGCCGCCCACATCGTCGGCCGGCCCTCGTGCGACTCGACCACCGTGCCCCGCTCGCCGCGCACGGCGAGCGCGCGCAGCTCCTCGGGCAGGCCCTCCGGGTCGATCCCGGCGGCCCGGGGGAGCGGGTCGCCCGCCTCGTACGCGCGGGAGGCGGTGGTGAGCCGGGTCAGCGCCCGCTCGCGGAAGTCGTCCTCGGTCTGGCCCGCCACCGACACATGGACGAGGGCGCCGAGCAGCGCCGCCAGGGCGCAGCACATGACGGTGATGAAGACCGCGGACTTCCACGTCAGCGTCGCGGTCCAGGCCGGAAGGCGGGGCCGCCGCCGTCCGCGGCGCGCCGTCACGAGGGCTCCACGAACGGGTCGTCGGAGCCGGCGGCGGAGCCCGAGCCGGAGGCTGCGGACGGGGCCGGGGCCGGGGTCGCGGCCTCGGGGGAGGCCGAGGGCTCGGGCCCGCGCGAGGAGCCTGGCGGCGCCGGGGACGGCGAGGGCTCGACGAGCCGGGGCTCGGGCGCCGGCGAGGCGGACGGCCCCCGGGGCTTGACGCGGACGATCTCGTCCCGGGTCGGCAGCATCGCGCGCTGCTGCTCGTCCCAGGACCAGGCCGTGCGGTACTCGTACCCCGGGATGCCCGCCGAGGCGGCCCGCACGATCAGGTCGCGGCCGGCCAGCTCCACGCTGATCACCTGGTCGATGGTGGCCATGATCCGGGTGAGCCCGTTGTTCTCGGCGGTGTAGACGCGCACGCCGACCTGCTGGTCGGGCATCCGGATGCCGACGATCAGCTCGTCGCGGCCGTTGCCGGTCAGATCCCGGTAGTACGCCCGCATGACCGGGCACTGCGCGGGCTCCTCGGCGCACCGGCCGATCTGCCGGGCCGTCTCCTCGTACATGCCGTCCGCGCCGGAGTACGTCTCCGGGTGGGCGTTCACCTCGGCCCGGACGACCGCGACGGCGTCGACCTTGCGGACGTCGTTGTCGGGCACCCGTATGCCGGGGACGGACTCGGTGTCGGTCTCGCCGTAGTCGAGCGGCGGCTCGGTGGCCGGCGGCACCTCGGGCCAGAGGCGGACGGGGCCGATGGCGGTGGGGGTGACCCCGGCGCTCCTCAGCTCGCCCTCGGTGCCGCAGCCGGACAGCACGAACGGCGCCGCCACGGCCAGGGCCACGGCGGCGACGAGCGGCAGTCCGCGCCTTCTCACTCTGCTCCTCGGTGGGTCCGCTCCCCGCGACCCGTCAGCTCACGAGGTCGGCGAAGAGGATGATGTTGTCGGTGCGATGGCCGTCCGCGATCGGTCCGCCGCAGGTGATCAGCCGCAGCTCGGGACGGTCGGTCTTCCCATAGACCTTATTCGTAGGGAAGTCCTTTTTGTCGACCTGCTGGATCTCGCGTACCTCGAAGACAGCGGTGGAGCCGTCCGCCCGGCCGACCTCGATTCTGTCCCCGGTGCGCACCTTCGCCACGTAGCGGAGGAGCGCCGGGCCCTTCGCCGTGTCGTAGTGCGCGACCAGGACGGCGGGCCCCTTCTCGCCCGGCGTCACCCCTCCTGTGTACCAGCCCGCCTGCTCGGCCTCGTCGACGGAGGGCACTTGGAGGCCGCCCTCGGCGTCGAGACCGAGCCGAAGGACCGAGGACGTGTCCACGCCGGCCGCCGGGACGACGAGCCGCGTCGGCTCCGAGGCCGTCATCGGCGGCGCCTCGTGCCGCGACGGGGCCGCTGTGACGTTCCGCACGGAGACGTCGGGGGCGACGGGCCCCGGGGCGGCGCCCGCGACGGTCGAGCAGGCGAGCAGGCCGCCACCGAGGGCGAGCGCGAGCGCGGAGCCGCCGAGCAGCCGACGGCGGGGCATGGGTGGCACGGACGGCATGGGCGGCTCCGGATCCTCACGGCGACAGCTGAGGGAAGACAGCTGATGGATTCGAAGCTAAATGTCCGCTATTGCGGCCTTGTAACAGTGGGCCGTAGGCGCCGCGACGAAGCCGCCACGGCCACCCCCGGGCTCCGCCCTACCGGTCCATCCGGTCGAGCGCCGCCCGGCAGAAGGTCAGCAGCTTCTCGTCCTCGTGGACGTCATGGCTGCTGTAGCCGCTCTCGCGCACGTTGTGCCGCCGCCGCCGGTCCAGCTCCGCGCGGATCATCCAGCGCGCCGACTCCCCCGCCGCGGGCCCCATCTCCGCCAGGCACTCCGCGATGTCCACGCGCGCGTGCCGGTTCTCCTCCCAGGCGTCGAGCAGCACCGGAAGCGCCGCCTCCGCGTCCCCGGACACCCGCCACAGGGCCACCGCGCTGCGCACCCGTACCCACAGGTCGCGGCAGTCGAGGCCGGGGAGCAGGGCCGGCGCGCTGCGCGCCGCCGCCGGGCCGATCACGCCGATCGCCCGGGCCGCCGCGCACCGGTCCGGCGCCGTCGCGTCAGGCCCCAGCCAGCCCGCGAGGGTCGGCAGCACGGCCTCGCGGTCGCCCTCGACCGACCAGAGCGTGAGCGCCGCCTGCGCCGAGACCGCCGCCGCCTCGCTCTCCAGGAGCTCGCGCGCGTCCGGGATCACCGCCCGCGCGGCGGGACCGAAGGCCGCCAGGGCCGTAAGGGCCGCCTCCTGCACCCAGTCCCGCCGGTTCGGCGGCGCCCCGCGCAGCACCCGCAGCACCTCCGGCACCGCCTGCACGCCCCGGACCGAGGCCAGCGCGAAGAGCAGCGGCGAAGCGTGCTCGTACAGCCGGTCGTCGAGATCCACGCGGGCGAGCCTGCGGCGCAGCAGCGGCGCGAGCGGCGCGGCGGCGGGCCCCAGGGTGGGCACGGCGTACAGCAGATCCCGCCGTACGTCCGGCTCCACCAGGGCGCGGGCGAGCGGGGGCACGGCCCGGGCGTCCCCTGAGCGGGCGAGGGCGAGGAGCGCCCTGGCGCGCCCGTCCGGCCCGCCGGGCGGGCCTTCGAGGCGCTCCGCCCACTCCGGCCGCTCCGGTCTGTCGGGGCGGCGGGCAAGCCGGGCCGCGAGGGCGTCCGTCGCGGGTCCGGTCAGCTCGAAGAGGCCTTCGAGGAACGAGGTGGCCGCGTCGCGCAGCCTCGGCTCGGGGTCGGCGAGCTGCTCCCCGACCAGCCGTACGACCTCTTCGTACCGCCCGCGCCAGACCCGTATCAAACCCCCGCACAGCCAGATCGCGTCCAGGCGCTGGCAGCGGTCGGGGCTGCGGAGCTGGGCGAGGATCAGCGCGGTCCGCTCCTCGACCCGGTCGTCGAGCGCGGTGTGCAGGGTCCGCATCAGCTCGTCGGTCCACGGGGTCGGGCGGCCGGTCGAGCGCTCCTCGAAGAGCTCGCGGACCTGCCCGGCCGACCCGCCCGGCCGGGTGTCCGGCTCGGGCGGCGCGGTCCGCACCTCGTCCAGGAGCCGCGTCACCCGCTCCACCACGTCGTCCGGGACCTCGGTCGGCGCGCACCTGGCCACCTGGGCGAGGGCCGCGAGCCGAAGGCCGGGCGCCTGGGCCGCGCGGGTCAGCCAGCCCAGCCAGTCGACGGTCTCGTCCCGCAGCGACTCGTGGCGCCGCGCGATCCGTCCCACGGCCTCCACCAGGGCGAGCCGCACCTCGGTGTCGCGCTCGACCGTCAGCCGCTCCCGCAGCAGGGTCAGCACGCGGGCCGGGTCGGGGTGGAGCGAGGCGAGCGCGCACGGCGCCGCGAGCCGGACCTCGGGGTCCGGATCGCCGACGAGCCCGAGGAAGACGTCGGCGCCCGCCGCGACGGCGGCCGCCGCCATCGCGTAGTTCGCGGCGGGGATGAACTCCTCGTCGTCCGCGTCGAGTTCGTCCAGCTCGTCCTCGCCGCTCAGATCGATCCCGCCGATGCTGGTGAGCAACTCCACGATGCCGCCCCGGTCCTGGACCCCGGGATCGGCGACGAGTTCGAGCAGGAAGGGGATGCAGGCGAGCGTCGAGTCGTACACGTCGCCCTGGTGGTGGACCGCGCCGTACATCCCGTCGAGGGCCAGTTCCCGTTCGGAGGGGTCGGACGCGGCGAGTCCGCGCAGCATCCCCGGTACATCGTCGGCAGGGCCGTAAGCATGCCCCAATGAGGCCCAGTCGACCTCCTCGATCCCCGTCAGCATGCGGCTGCCGCCTTCCCCGTGAGCTGTACCAGGACGCAAGTGTGCACCACCACACCGTGAAGCAGGACCCGCTGACCGGACGCGGTCTCGGAAGCGCCCTCGGGCCGCTCGAATCGCGCCATCCGCGGCAACGGCCCCCGGAGTTGCCCGCGGCAACGGCTAGCCGTCGGACCGTACGCGTACGAAGCGGGCGGTCTCCTGCCGCCCCGACAGCTGCCGCAGCTCCACCGGGAGCGGCTCCGCGAGCGGCGTCACGGGACCGTGCTCGGGGTCGGCCACGGCCGCCCCGAGCCGCCCCGCCGCCAGCGCGCCGACCTCGCGGGCCTGCGTCGGAGTGAGCTTGGGCGAGGTCGTCACCGTACGGCCGTCGGGGAGGCGGACGACCAGCGCCCGGGGCCGGTCCACCGGGCCGACCAGGCCGAGGAGCAGGCCGTCGAGGGTGTCCGCGTGCCGCACCTTCCGCCATGACCACGTCTCGCCCGCCCGGTACGGCGAGCGCAGCGCCTTCGCCACGACCCCCTCGACGCCCACCGCCCGCAGATCGCGGAACCAGTCCCGCGCGGTCTTCTCGTCCACCGTCGCGAGGACCCGCTGCACGGGCGGGCCGATCTCCTCCAGGGCGGTCCCCAGCAGCCGCCAGCGCTCCGCGAGCGGCAGCGGCCTGACGTCCCGGCCGGGGACGGCGAGGACGTCGAAGGCGATGTACGAGACCGGGACGCCCGCCCGCCTGCGGTCGCCGGCCGAGCGGAGCAGATCGGTGAAGCTCAGCCGCCCGTCCCGGTACGCGCACAGCTCCCCGTCCAGGACGAGCCCGGCCGGAAGCCGGTCGCCCAGATGCGCCGCGATCTCGGGGAACTCCGGGGCGAGGTCCCGGTGCGAGCGCGACTGGAGGACGACCCTGCGCTCCTCAAGGACGAAGGCGAGGGCGCGGAATCCGTCCAGCTTGAGGGAGTACTGGAACCCCCCGGGCGTGCTCCCCTGCGCCGGGATCTCGTCGGCCGGGCGGGGGCGCATCACGTCGACGGGCGGCCGCATGACGGGGCCGCTCGCGGGCGCCGGGGTCATGGCAGGGCCCCGGCCCGGCCCGGGTCGAGGAGCGGGCCCAGCAGCTCCCCGTACCGCTCCAGACGTGGCGCGATGTCGTCCATCAGAAGCACGAGCCGTTCGGGCGCGTCGCAGGCCTCGACCTCCTCCCAGGTCACGGGGGCGGAGACGGCCGGCAGAGGGCGGGCGCGCAGGGTGTAGGGGGTCGCGGTGGTCTTGGCGGCGGCGTTCTGGCTGAAGTCGACGAAGACCTTGCCGGGCCGCAGGGCCTTCGCCATCCGGTGGACGACGAGGGCCGGGTGGTCCGCCTCGGCGCGCACGGCCAGCTCCTTCGCGTACGCCGAGACCTCGTCGGACGGGGTCGGCTCCAGCGGGACGAGCAGGTGCAGGCCCTTGGCGCCGGAGGTCTTGGCGAAGGCTTCGAGGCCGTCGGCCGCGAGCCGCTCGCGCAGCCAGAGGGCCACCCGGCAGCACTCCACGACGGTCGCGGGCGGCCCCGGGTCGAGGTCGAGGACGAGGCGGTCGGCGACGGCGGGGGAGCCGGCCCGCCACTGCGGGGTGTGGAACTCCACGACCAGGTTCGCCGCCCACATCAGCGAGGCGAGGTCCTGGATCATGACCTGCCGGGCGCGCGGCTCGTCGGAGCGGGGGACCGGGGTGGTCTTCACCCAGGCGGGCGTGCCGGGCGGCGGGTTCTTGGTGAAGAAGAGCTGCCCTTCGGGGCCGTCCGGATAGCGCAGGAAGGACACCGGACGGTCGCGCAGATGGGGCAGGATCGCGGCCCCGACGGTCGCGTAGTAGTGCAGCAGCTCGCCCTTGGTGGTGCCGGTGGCCGGGTGGAGGACCTTGTCCAGATTGCTCAGCGGGAGGCGACGCCCCTCCACCTCCGTGATCGGCGTCATACGATGAGAATCCCACGAATCCGGAAGTGTCGTGCGAAAGGGATGAAACGTGCGATCCATATGGAACGGCGCCATTTCCTTCGGCCTGGTCAGCATCCCGATCAAGCTGGTCAACGCCACCGAGAGCCGGTCCGTGTCCTTCCGCCAGATCCACGCTGCCGACGGCGGACGCGTCCGCTACCGCAAGGTGTGCGAGCTGGACGGCGAGGAGGTCTCCCAGGCGGAGATCGGCAAGGCCTACGAGGAGTCCGACGGGACCATGATCCCGATCACGGACGAGGACCTGGCGGCGCTGCCGCTGCCGACGGCCAAGACGATCGAGATCGTGGCCTTCGTACCGGCCGGGGAGATCGACCCGCTCCAGATGGACGCCGCGTACTACCTCTCCGCGAGCGGGGTGCCGGCCGCCAAGCCGTACATCCTGCTCCGCGAGGCGCTGAAGCGCAGCGAGAAGGTGGCCGTCGCCAAGTACGCGCTGCGCGGGCGGGAGCGGCTCGGGATGCTCCGGGTCGTGGACGACGTGATCGCCATGCACGGGCTGCTCTGGCCGGACGAGATCCGGGCGCCCGAGGGGGTGGCCCCGGAGACCCCCGTCCAGGTGCGCGACGCCGAACTCGACCTGGCGGACGCCCTGATGGCCACGCTGGGCGAGGTCGACATCAGAACCCTGCACGACGACTACCGGGAGGCGGTCGAGCGGATGATCGCCGCCAAGGCGGAGGGCGGCGCGGCGGTCGCGCCACCGGAGCCGGAGGCGGAGGGCGGCGGCCAGGTCATCGACCTGATGGCGGCCCTGGAGAGCAGTGTCCGGGCGGCGAAGGAGGCACGCGGGGAGAGCGGTTCCGTCGCCGAGGTCACCGAGCTCGCGCCCCGCAAGAGCGCGCCGCGCACCCCGAAGGAGACGGGGGCGCGGAAGTCCACGGCGAAGACGGCGGCGAAGAAGACGGCCGCCCCGGCCCGCAAGTCCACGGCGAAGAAGACCACCGCGAAGAAGACGGCGGCCAAGTCCACGGCGAAGAGCACGGCCAAGACCACGGCCAAGACGACGGAGAAGGCGGCGGCGAAGAAGGCCGCGACGCCCGCCAAGAAGGCGGCGCCGCGCAAGCGCTCGGCCTGAGGGGCGGCAGCCTCGCCCCAGGCCCTAGCCCTTGACCAGCTCCCGCAGCGACGCCTTCATCGCCGCGACGAAGGCCTCCCGCTCCGCCTCACCGGCCAGGTCGAGCGAGAGGTACGGATTGAGGTCCTCCAGCTCCACGAGCAGCAGCTCCCCGTCCGGCGCCCGGCAGGCGTCCACCCGCTGGATCCCGTGCGCCAGGTCGTTCCAGTCCACGAACCGCTGCGCGAACTCCAGGTCGGCGGCGGTCGGTTCGTACCGCTGAAGGACCCAGCGGGCCTCCGGGTCGGGCGCGTACAGCGCGTACTGGAAGTCGGGCCCGACGAAGTAGAAGGAGACCTCGTACGAGAACGGGATGCGCGGCTGTACGAGCATCCCGGCCGGGTCCACCTCCCCGAGCCGGTCCCGCTCCACGAACCGCAGCCCCACGGAGTCCGCTCCGAGCAGCGGCTTCACGACGTACTCCGCGGCCTCCGGCAGCCGGTCGAACTCATCACGACGGCCCGCCGTCGGAATGACCGGAAATCCCTCCCTCGACAGGCGCAGGAGGTAGTCCTTTCCGGCCATGTCTCCCTTCCCGGTCAGGGAGTTGAAGACCCGCACGCCGCTCTCGCGGGCCGCGCGGGTGAACGCGTCGTACGCCTCCTGGTAGTGCAGGACGGGTCCGCTGTTGCGGACGACCACGGCGTCGAAGCGGTGCATGAGGCCGGCCGCGTCCAGCGGATGGCAGAGCGCGACCTCGAACTCCTCGCGCAGCCGCCCCGAGAGCCAGATGTCCTCGTCGCAGTACCGGCGCCCGCGCGCCTGATAGCCGAGGTCGGTGACGTAGAGAAGTGTTGCCATGTGTTGTCCCGTCTGCTCCCGGTTGGCCGGACGGGCAAAGATTACGTGACGGAAACGCCGAGCCTCCGAAGTTGTGGATCTCCCCGCTCCGCCGCATAACGTGTGCGAACACCGGTGCGAACGCCGGTGCGAGGAGCGTGTACGCGACGGGGGTGACCGCCCGGCGCGATCGGTGCGCGGTGGGGCCCGTCACGGGCCGCCGGTACCGCCGAGAGGTGAGGCGACAGCATGCACTACCGGATCCTGGGGCCGGTGCGGGTATGGCGGGGGGACACCGAGCTGACCCTGGGGCCCCCGAAGCAACAGGCCCTGCTGGCTCTGCTGTTGGCCAGGGCGGGACAGCTCCTGACCCCGCAGGAGGTGATCGACGCCCTCTGGGAGGAGCCGCCGGGCAGCGCGGTCAACGTGGTCCACCGTCATGTCGGCGCGCTCCGCAGGCTCCTGGAGCCCGAGCTGCCCAGCCGGGCGGATGCCCGGCGCCTGCTCCGGGGCGCGGGCGGCTACCGGCTGCCGGCCGGCCCCGGCGAACTGGACCTGCTGCGCTTCAGGTCCCTGCGCGAGGACGCCCACCGGGCCACCGCGGCCGGGGACCGCGCGCGGGGTGTGGACCTCCTCGTCGACGCGCTCGCGATGTGGGGCGGCCCCGCCGGTACCGGCCTGGCCCCGAGGGTCGCCGCGCACCCGCTCTTCACCGCGCTCAACCAGGAGTACCTGGCCACCGTGAAGGAGGCCGCCGACGCGGCCCTGGTGACGGACCACGCCCACGGCGAGCGGGTCCTCGCCCTGCTCCACCAGGCGGTCCACCACTACCCGTTCGACGAGGCCCTGCACGCCCGGCTCGTCACCGTGCTCGCCGCCCTCGGCAGGCAGGCCGAGGCCCTGGCCGTCCACGAGTCGGTCCGCGCCCGGCTCGCGGGGGAGCTCGGTGTCGACCCGGGCCCCGAACTGCGCGCGGCGCACGAGCGCGTCCTCAGACAGGCGGTCCCGGTACCTCTGGCCGTGCCCGCCCCGTCCCCCGTGCCCGCCCCCGTCACCACCGCCGGTGAGCAGGACCGTACGACGACGGCCGAACGCCCCGCTCCCCAGCTCCTCCCCGCTCAACTGCCCTCCGACATCGCCACCTTCGCCGGTCGACGGGCCGAACTGGCGCTCTCCGGCAGCCTGCTGGACGCGCGCCCGGAAGCCGAACCCGGCAACACCACCCCCGCCATCGCCGCGATCAGCGGCATGGCCGGAGTCGGCAAGACCACGCTCGCCGTCCACTGGGCCCACGAGGTCGCGCACCGCTTCCCCGACGGCCAGCTGTTCGTGAACCTCCGCGGCTTCCATCCCACGATGGAGCCGCCGGCCGCCCCCGACGTCATGCGCGAGGTCGTCTCCGCGCTCGGGGTCCCGCCCCAGCGGGTGCCCGACGACCCCGAGGCCCTCCCGGCCTTCTACCGCAGCCTGCTCGCACCCCGCAGGCTCCTGATCCTGCTCGACAACGCCCGCGACTCCGAGCAGGTGCGGCCGCTGCTCCCGGGCGCCCCCGGCTCGCTGACGCTCATCACCAGCCGGCACCGCCTCGACGGTCTCGCCGTCACCCACACCGTGCGCTTCATCGGTCTGGAGGTGCTCTCCCTCGCCGAGGGCGTCGAGTTCCTGACCCGGCGCCTCGGCGCGGAGCGGCTCGCCGCCGAGCCCGCGGCCGCCGAGGCCATCGTCGAGCTGTGCGGGCACCTGCCGCTCGCCCTCGCCATCGTCGCCGCCCGCGCCCTGCTCAACCCCCGGTTCGCCCTGGAGACGGTCGCCGACGAACTGCGCGCCGCCCGGGGCAGTCTGGACGCCTTCACCAGCAGCGACGCCCAGGTCGACGCGCGTAGCGTCTTCTCCTGGTCCTGCCACGGCCTCAGCGAAGCCGCCAAGCGGCTGTTCCGTCTGATCGGCGGCGCGCACTCGGGCCCGGAGCTCTCCGTGGCCGCCGCCGCGAGCCTGGCGGGGGTCCCCGCCGGGGACGCGCGCCGCCAGCTCGGTGAACTCCTCGACCGCGGGCTGCTGACGGAGGACGCGCCGGGCCGCTTCTCCTGCCACGAGCTGCTGCGGGCCCTGGCGAGGGAGCTGAGCTTCGACCGGGACGACGAGGGGGTACGGGTGCGGGCCCGGCGCCGCCTCTTCGAGCACTATCTGCACACCGCCCACGCGGCCGACGCCCTGCTCGCCCCGTACCGCGACCGCGTTCCCGTACGGCCGCCGGGCGAGGGCGTCGTGCCGGAGACGCTGACCGGGGAGCGGCAGGCGGCACAGTGGCTGTACCGGCAGCGCCAGGTGCTGCTGGCCGCCGTGGAGGGGGCGGCCCTGGACGGCGGCGCGGGGGACGGTCTCTGCTGGCGGCTCGCCGCCACCCTGGAGCTCTTCCTCGACCGGGCCGGCCGCTGGGACGAACAGCGGGGCATCCAGGAACTGGCGTTGAGCGCCGCGCGACGGGACGGCGACACCACGGGCGAGGCCTACGCGCTGCGCGCGCTGGGGTTCGCGTACCACCGGCTCGGCCGGAACGCGGAGTCCCACGAGACGCTGACCCGGGCGCTCGCCCGCTTCGCCGACGCGGGCGACCCGCACGGCGCGCACGGCCGGGCGACCGCGCACCGCAGCCTGGCGTTCCTCAGCAACGGCACGGGGGACCACGTACGAGCGCTGGAGCACTACCGGCTGGCGTCCGCGCTCTACGACACGTCAGGACACCGCACGGGAGCGGCGGCCGTGCTCAACGAGATCGGCTGGACCCACATCCTCACCGGCGCCTACGAACAGGCCCTGGACGACTGCGGGAAGGCCGTTCTCCTGCACCAGGAGAACGGGAACCGCAACGGCGAGGCGGCGGCCTGGGACAGCGTCGGCTACGCCCGGCACCACCGCGGCGAGTTCCCCGAGGCACTCGCCGCCTACGACCGGGCGCTGGCCCTCTACCGCGCCGTCGGCGACCTCAGTCTCCAGGCCGACACCCTCACGCACATCGGCGACAGCCACGAGGGCGCCGGGTCCCAGGCGGCCGCGACGGCCGCCTGGCGCGAAGCGGCCGAGCTCTTCGAGCACTTGGGCCACCCCGACGCCCGGCAGGTGCGCGACCGGCTCGCGCGCCCGGCCGCGCCGGAATCCGCCGACGACGCGCCCGGCGGCCGCGGATGACGTACACGAACCGCCCGATGAGGCACCCGAACCGGCCGATGACCTACGGGACTTCCAGGGTGACGTCACTTTTTCGGCACTGCGCCCTGCCTACGCTGCTGACCCCGATCCGACCAGGGAAGCAGGACGCACGTGCCGTGGCCACCGCAAAGATCGCGCCACGACGATCTCCGTTGCGCCCCCCGGAGTGCCGATGTGGACGACGGTTTCCGGTCGACTCCAAGGTCCAGGCCTTTTCGTCGCCCGAACCTCGAACAAAACTTCTCTCGCTTCCGTTTCTACGGGCGAAGGTCGCGGAGCACACCGCTGACGTTCAGCACTTCGTGGCAGTCCGATGCCTGCTTCCCGGTGGCCGGCGTACCCGGCTTCGCGCAGGTCACTTCGGCGGTGACGGTCGCGTTCTCGGGGATTTCGATGGGGGTGACCCAGTGGTAGTCCTGGTTGCGGAACGTCTCGAGGGCGATCGTGGTGATCTTCCGCTCTCCGAACGAGAACGTGATTATGCCCTCGTCGCCCTGGAAGTTCGCCACCACGACGTCGGTGATCCCGAAGACCTTGCCGGCCGGCACCTGGTACGTGCCCACCTTCTTGGCACCCGTACCTGTCTTGATGTCGATGGTGGCCGAACTCTGCTGCCCGGCGCCGCCCCGTCCCGTACCGGTGCCACCGGTGCCACCGGAGCCGCCGTCGCCCTGCCCGCCGGAACCCTGCTCCCCGCCGGGGGCGGGGGTCGGCTTGGGCTTGGCCTTCTCGGCCTCCTGCTGCTTCGCCGTCTCCTCCTTCTGCGCGGCGGTCGCGGCCTCCTTCGCGGCGCTGCGCACCGCCGGCCGGACCAGCGCGAACCAGGCGACAAGCAGCGCCATCAGGATCGCCAGCAGGATCAGCAGCCACTTCGGCAGGATCGGCAGCTGGACGAACTCGCCCTCCACGACGGCGGGTCGGTCGGCCGGCGGCGCGTGCACCTCGGCCGGGTCACCGTCGCTCTTCGGCGAGTCGCCGCCCTCCGGGACGGCGTCGGCGACCTCGATCTCGAAGGGCCAGTGCACCGCCTCGCCGAACCAGATCAGCGAGCGGACGCGGGCCTTCAGGCCGACCTCCGCGGTCTCGCCCGGTTCCAGGCGCCGCCGCTGCGGGGTGGTCTTGAGGGACAGCTCCTCGCCGGCCTGCCGGCCGGCGAGCACGAGGGACACCGGGGTGTTGCTCAGGTTCCGCAGGGCGATCTGGTACCGGCCGCCGCGCCAGCCGCGCCGACGACGGGGCTTCAGCTCCTGCCGGACCTCCCGGAACGCCTCCACGCGCACCGTGGTCTCGGGCACCACCACGTTCTCGGGGTGCTCCACGGGCAGGACGCGCACGCCGAGCGGCTTCTCCCCGGCGCGGACGTCGGGGGAGCGCGGCGGAGCGAGCCTGACCGTCACCGTCTCCGACGTGCCGGGGTACAGCGAGACGCGGGCCGGTTCCACGGTGGTCCAGGCGGCGCATTCGCCGACCACCGTGAACGTGTACGCCTCGACGATGTCGCTGTCGTTGCGGACGTTCAGGGTGGTCGTCGCCTCGCCGCCGGGCGAGACCGTCACGGTCGGCATATCGAGTTGGGCAGAAGTGGTCACGACGGGAACCTAGGCCGCCAACTGGCCCTTCTCCAGGGGCGTGAGGGACAACGACCGGGCAGCGCGACTGCCCCCACGGACCATCGGCGCGCGGACGCGCGCCACAACTGAACCAGCCGCCGGCCGACCGATTACCGGTCGGCGGACGACGAGAAACGGTGGGAACACATGATGAACAGTGAGCAGTGCGATTCCAGGGTGTCGGTCTCGGTCTACGCCGAGGACCTGATCCTGCAGGCCGGAATCATCGAACAACTGAGGCGGCGGCCCGAGGTGGAGCTGCTGCCCGAGGCCGACGCCGACAAGGCGAGGGCGACCCTGGTGGTGGTGGACACGGTCGACGACTCCACCGTGCAACTGCTGCGCCGCCTCCAGCGCAACACCGCCACGAGCACCGGGCTCGTCGTCGGCCGGTTCGAGGCCGGGGCGCTGCAGACGATGATCGAATGCTCGGTCGCGGCCGTACTGCGCCGCTCCGAGGCCGACCAGGACCGGCTCGTCCACCTGGTCACCGCGCTCGCGAAGGGCGAGGGCGTGCTCCCCGGCGACCTGCTCGGCAAGCTCCTGGCCCATGTCAGCAGCCTGCAGCGGACGGTGCTCGACCCGCGCGGTCTGACCCTCTCCACCCTGACGACCCGTGAGGCCGACATGCTCCGCCTGGTGTCCGAGGGCTTCGACACGGTGGAGATCGCGCAGAAGACCTCGTACTCCGAACGGACCGTCAAGAACGTGCTGCACGAGGTCACCACCCGGCTGAACCTGCGCAACCGCGCCCACGCGGTGGGCTACGCGATGCGGCACGGACTCATATGACCGCCGCGGGTGCCCGAAAGAGCAGCCGACGTTTCCCCCGGTGCGGTACCTCGCGGCCTGTCGCGACCCGCCCGGGGCTGTGACGCTCGACCACGGTGAACTGTTCTCATACTGCGAGGTGGACGTGACCGGCACCCCAGGCCCCGCGGGCCCGACCCGGGTGGGCAGACTGGCCGTCGCCGTGGCGGTGATCGTGCCCCTCCTCGCGGTGAGTTCACCGCAGGCCGCCACGCCCGCCGCCGCGCCCGTCCGCGCGGCGGCGGCCGCGGCCGACACCGGCCGCATCGTCTACGCGGGCACCGAACACCGCTCCATCGGGCGCGTCACGGGCAACCCGGCCACCGGCGAACCGCTGCTCGGCGCCGGGCCTGCCCACTACGACACCGAGGCCTACGCCCGCGGCGACCAGGTCGTCTTCACCAGCCTGCGCGACAGCACGCGCCCCCAGGTGTACCTGCGGGACGCCGGCGGGGGCATCCGCAAGCTGACCTCCGACCGCGACGCGGCCAACCCCGAACTCACCCCGGACGGCCGGTTCGTGGTGTTCGACTCCGCCGAACCCGGCATCGGCGGAGCCCAGCGCGACCTGTGGATCGTGGGCACGGACGGCACCGGCGAACGCCGCCTCACCGACTCCCCCCGCAGGAACGAGACCGCGCCCACCGTCTCGCCGAACGGCGCCAGGATCGCGTACGTCAGCGACGCCGACCCCCTGCGCGGCAAGCAGATCTACCGCCGCGCCCTGGACGGCGGCGCGTACGAGCGGATCAGCGACGCTCCGGCCGGGACCGCCGACGACCCCGCCTGGAACCCCGTCGACGACACCGTCAACCGCGACCTCGTCGCCTACACCCACACCGCCGCCCCCGGCACCGACCCGAGCGGCCCCCGGCTGCGGGTCACCTCGGGGCCGGGCGCCGACGGCCCGCTGCTCTCCGGCGAACAGGCCGGCTGGAGCACCCGCCAGGCCGCCTGGCAGCCCGACGGCGACACCATCCTCTTCCTCAGCATCAACGGGCCCTGCGGCTGCACCAACCCGTACGAGACCGTCTACCGGGCCGTCGCCCACTCCACGGAGACCGCCAAGTCCGTCCTCTACGAGGACCGGGTCGTCGACTCGCCGACCTGGCTCGGCCCGCAGACCGGCGGCACCGTCCTCGTCACCCGCACCACCGCAGAGGCCCGCAACCACGCGTACCTCCAGGACGTACGGCCCGACGGCTCCGACCCCCGCGATCTCGGCGTCAAGATCCTCCGGGAGGACCCCACCGCCAGGACGAACACCGACCCGGCGGTCGACCCGCTCTTCAACCCGCCCGGGAAGTTCGACCCGTGGACCGAGCGGCAGAGCTACACCCCGGACGGCCGGCGGATCATCGTCTCCCGCTTCTCGGGCGACCCCGAGACCGGCCGGATCGAGCAGATCTGGCTGACCGACGCCGACGGAAAGAACCCCACCGTCGTGCCGCTCGCCGGCCGCGGCGACAAGGACTGGGACACCGACCCGGCCCTCTCGCCCGACGGCAGGTTCCTCGCCTTCGCCCGTACCTCGCCCGGCGGCGTCGGCTCGGCGTCGGGCCCCAGCCGCATCCTCGTCGCCGACGCCAGGACCGGCGCCCTCGTCGGCCAGGTGCGCCCGCCCGCGGGACAGAGCGGCGGCGACGCCCAGCCGACCTGGTCCCCGGACGGCACGACCCTCGCCTTCACCCGCAACCTGACCATCGGCGGCGGGGGCGGCAACAAGCACATCTGGACCGTGCCCTCGAACGCCCTCGACCGGCAGCGGGACCTGAGCGCCGAACTCTGCCCGGGCAGCTGCCAGGTGATCGACGACAGCCCCGCGTTCTCGCCCGACGGCAAGCGCCTCGCCTTCAACCGCAAGGACGGCGGCGGCCGGGTCAACGAGCGCAACAGCGTGCTCCTCACCGACCTGACCGACGGCGGCTGCCAGGTCCTCCTGCCGACCGGCCGCTCCGGCGACCCGGACGGCTGCCGCCGGGAGGTCCCCGACACCTCCGCCACCGGCCCGTTCCAGGCGCGTGACGTGGCCTGGTCGCCGGACGCGAGCAGGCTCGTGTTCAGCTCCCGCCGGGAGCTCGCGGTCAACTCGCCGGAGGCCCTGTCCACCGTCGAGATCGCCACCGGTGCCGTGACGTCCCTGACCGGTGCCCTCGCGGGCCGCCAGAAGGAGCCCGCGTACCAGCAGTCCGTCGACCTGACGGTGACCGCGCCGCCCACCGCGGACCCGGTGACCGAGGGCGAGACCGGCACGGTCACCGTGACCGTCACCAACCAGGGCCCGTCCGCGTCGCCCGGCACCGTCTTCACGGCCGCCGTGCCCCCGGGCGTCCGCCTCGACGGGCTGACCCCGTCCAAGGGGCGGTGCGAGCCAGGCTCCCCGCAGTGCGAACTCGGCGTCCTCACCCCCGGCGAGAGCGTCACCATCACCGTGCGGCTCACCGGCGTGACCCCCGGCGACCGGGTCGTCGACTGGTCCGTCACGGGCACGGTCATCGACCGCAGCCCGACCGACAACACCAGCCGGACCCTCGTCCCCGTGGAGCAGGCCCCCGAGCCGCCGACCCCGACGCCCACCCCGACGACGCCCACCCCGGCACCGCCGAAGCCCACCCCGCCGCCGCCCGCGCCCAAGGCCGGCCCCGCGCTCACCATCACCGCCCAGCCCGAACCGGGTTACGTCGGCGGCAAGGTGGTCCTCACGTACACCGTCCGCAACGGCCGGGAGGCGCTGGCCACCGGACTCTCCCTGCGGCTCGGCCTCCCGCCCGGCATCCCCGCCGGGAAGGCCCCCGCAGGGTGCGTCAAGAACGTGTGCGCCCTCGGCGACCTCGCCCCCGGCGCCTCCACCGTCGTCACGATCGTCCTGTCCCCGAACAAGGCGCTGACGACCACCGCCACCGGCCGGCTCACCACCTCCGGCACCGACGCCGACCCGACCGACAACACCGACCGGCAGCGGATCCGGATCCTCCAGCCGAAGATCGTCGCCGTCCCCGCCATCGGCAAGCCCGGCTTCGTGACCTCCGTCCGCGGCAAGGACTTCCCGCCCGGCACCCCCGTCACGCTGACCTGGAAGCCCGGCATCACCGCCGCGGCCGTACCCACCATCCCGAAGGCCGACGGCACATTCATCGCCCAGCTCCTGATCCTCGCCAAGGACCAGACCGGGCCGCGCATCATCACCGCCAAGGGCGCCGGGTTCTCCCCGGTCACCACGCCGTTCCTGGTGGTCACCGGCAACGTCGCCCCGCCCGACGAGGTGGCCCGCCGGTGATCCACGAAGTCGACGAGGGGCTGCGCATGCTCCTCACCGAGTCCGGCCTGACCGACAGCGGGGTCGACCTGGTCTTCGACCCGCCCACCCGGGAATGGGCGGCCCGCCGCAACGCCCCGACCATCAGCGTCTTCCTCTACGACATCACGGAGGACATCGAACGGCGGCGCACCGGCAGGCTGGAGGAGTACGACGACAACGGGCGGATCGTGGCCTACCGCACCCCGCCCCGCTGGTTCGACCTGACCTACCTGGTCACGGCCTGGACCAACCGGCCGCAGGACGAACACCGGCTGCTCTCCGAGGTGCTGCGCTGCATGGCCCGGCTGGACGTACTGCCCGGCCGGCTGCGCACCGGCAGCCTGGCCGAACTGGGCCTCGCCGTACCCCTGGAGGTGGCCGGCGGCGCCCAGCAGGGCCGCTCGGCCGGCGACGTGTGGTCGGCTCTCGGCGGCGAGCTGAAGGCCGCGATCGACCTCAGGGTCCTCGCCCCGCTGGCGGGCGAGCGCATCGACGCCGCGCCGCCGGTCACCGAGGGCCTGGAGGTACGGGTCGGCCCGGCCGCGGGCGACGACGCCCCGGCCGACTCCGGCACGGGCCGGCGCCTGCGCTACGACGGCGCGGGCGACCCCGGTGAGCGCGGCTTCGCTGCCGCGCGCGAGATACCGGCACCGACGCGCCGCCACCGGGGGCCGGTTCGATGATCAAGGACGACGCACGGACATCCGTGGACACGGACATGGACACGGACATGGACACGGACATGGTTGGGGATGTGGACGGGGACGGGGACGGGGACCCGGCCGGGCTCGCGTACCTCTGGGAGCGTCTCGCCCGGGTCGAGCTGCGGGTCCGCGACGCGGTGGCGGCGCGCCACGCGACCGACCCCACGCCCGACGACCCCTACCGGGGCCAGTACCTCACCCCGGAGGGGGCGGAGCGGATCCTGCGCGCCCCGGCGGCCTTCCACCCGGGGCCCGCCGGGGGTCTCCCGGACGCGCCGGCGGGCCCGGTCGTCTCCCGGCTGCGGCGGCTCGCCGAGGCCTTCGGACTCCTCCCGCTGGACGAGGAGTTGCTGCTCGTCGCCCTCGCGCCCGACATCGACGCCCGCTTCGAGGCGCTGTACGGGTACCTCAACGACGACCTGACCCGGCGGCGCCCGACGATCGGTCTCGCCCTCGACCTGTGCGGTCAGCCCGTCGCGGGCCCGGCGCGGTTCCGGTTCTCCGCCACCGCGCCCCTCGTCAGGGGCGGGCTCCTGGACATCACCGAGCCCGACCGCCCGTTCCTCTCCCGGACCCTCCGGGTCCCCGACCGGGTCGCCGCCCATCTGCTCGGCGACGACGAGCCCGACGCCCGGCTCGCCGGTCTCGTCACCACGGACCACGGCGGCCCAGGGCCGTACGAGCAGCCCGTGCCGCGCGTCGCCGAGGCCGCCCTCACCGGCGGCGGCCCGGTCCACGTCCGGGCCAGGGGCGGCGACGCCGGCCGGGTCGCCGTCGAGGCGCTCACGGCCGCAGGCCGCCGGGCCCTGGTCCTCGACGTCGCGGCGCTCACCACCGACGCGGAGATCGCCCGGGTGCCGCACCTCCTCGCGACCGAGGCCCGGCTGTGCGGCGGCGGCATCGTCGTCGGCCCCATCGAGGCGCTCGAACCCGAACGCCCGGAGCGCGCCCGGTGGTTGCGCGAACTGTGCGCCACCGCGAACGGCGTCCCGCTCATCACCTACGGGACGAAGAACTGGGACCCCCTGTGGTCCCGCCAGAGCCCCGTCCCCTTCACCGTCGGCCCGGCAGGACCCGGCCACGCGGTCACCCGGTGGCGCCAGGCGCTCGACGCGGCGGCGGAGACCGTCCACGTGCCCGTCGCCGTGCCCGGCGACGACGAACTGGGCCCGGCCGTCGTCTCGTACCGCCTCGACGCCGAGCAGGTGCGCAAGGCCGCCACGGTCGCCGTCCGCACGGCCGCGGCCGAGCGCCGCGCCCTCGACCCGGGGGACCTGCGGGCCGCCGTACGCGGACAGAACGGCGCCGGCCTCGAACGCCTCGCCCGCCGCATCGAACCCGCCGTCGGCTGGGACGACCTCGTGCTGCCCCCGCCCACCCGCCGCCAGCTCGGCGAACTCGCCCTGCGCGCCCGCCATCGCGACCAGGTCCTCGGCCAGTGGCGGATGCGCCCCGGCGGCGGCCGCGGCCGCGGCGTGATCGCCCTGTTCGCGGGCGAGTCCGGCACCGGCAAGACGATGTCGGCCGAGGTCATCGCCGCCGAACTCGGCATGGAGCTCTACGTGGTGGACCTCTCCACGGTCGTCGACAAGTACATCGGCGAGACGGAGAAGAACCTGGAGCGCATCTTCGTCGAGGCGTCGGAGGTCAACGGCGTCCTGCTCTTCGACGAGGCGGACGCGATCTTCGGCAAGCGCTCCGAGGTGAAGGACGCGCACGACCGCAACGCCAACATCGAATCGGCGTACCTGCTCCAGCGGATGGAGTCCTTCGACGGGATCGCGGTCCTCACCACCAACCTCCGGGCCAACCTGGACGAGGCGTTCACCCGCCGCATCGACGTGATCGCCGACTTCCCCATGCCCGACGCGCGCCAGCGCCTCGCCCTGTGGGACCGCTGCCTGGGCCCCGAACTGCCCCGGGACGAAGGTCTCGACCTGCAGTTCTGCGCGGACCGCTTCGAACTCGCGGGCGGCTCGATCCGCGCCTGCGCGGTCACCGCGGCCTACCTCGCGGCCGAGGCGGGCGGCCCGCTCGGGATGGGGCAGCTCGTCTCCGCGGTGCTCCAGGAGTACCGCAAGCTCGGACGCCTGGTCCTGGAGAGCGAGTTCGGCCCGTGGATGAGGAACGAGCGCACGCCGGCCGTCTGAGGCGGGGGCCCTGGCCGGCTCGGGCCCGACGGCATTCCGAGGTGCCGGGTTGCCCCGCCCCGGCTGCCCGTTCAGGCAGCACCATTGCCCCTTCGGCAGGACCCCAGGGCCTATGACCAGGCACATCACGGCGGCGAGACTCGGTGGTGACCCCAGTGGCCACTTCAAGGAGCGAGTATGCCGTCGTACCTGACCCCGGGCGTGTACGTGGAGGAGGTGCAGTCCGGTGCACGGCCGATCGAAGGCGTGGGCACCGCGGTTGCCGCCTTCGTCGGGTTCGCCGAGCAGGGGCCCTTCCACAGCCCGACGCTGGTGACCAACTGGGACCAGTACGTCAAGACGTTCGGTGGCTTCACGGAGGGCACCTACCTCGCCCACTCCGTCTACGGCTACTTCGCCAACGGCGGCGGCACGGCGTACGTCGTCCGCGTCGGCGGCCCGGCGGCCGACCAGGCCGTCGGCGGCAAGCCCGCCGCGATCCAGGCCCCCGCGCCCACCGCGCTCGGCGGCTTCCTGATCTCGGCGCGCAGCGGCGCCGGCGCGGACGTCTCGGTCGAGGTCGCCGCCGCCGAAGGCGAGAACCCGCCGGAGGACCGCTTCAAGCTGCTGGTCCGCCAGGGCGACAAGGTGGTGGAGACGTACGAGGCCTCCGTCCGCAAGAACGTCAAGGGCTACCTGCTCAACCAGGTGCGCGGCTCGAAGCTCATCGAGGTCGCCGAGCAGCCCGGCGCCACCCAGACCCGGCCCGAGACGCAGACCGTAGCCCTCCCGGCCGCCCCCGTCGCGACCCCGGCCGCCACCGCCGCCCCCGGCGGCGTCGCGCGGCTCGACCCGAACGAGTACGTCGGAGACTCCTCCGCCCGTACCGGCTTCGGCGGTCTGGAGGCCATCGACGAGATCACCATGGTCGCCGTACCGGACCTGATGAGCGCCTACCAGCGCGGCGAGATCGACGCCGAGGGCCTCCGCACCGTCCAGCTCGCCGTCATCTCCCACTGCGAGCAGATGGGCGACCGGGTCGCGGTCCTGGACTCCCCGCCGAACATGAACGCGCAGGAGATCCGGACCTGGCGCCAGGACGAGGCCGGCTACGACTCCCGCTACGCCACCCTGTACTACCCCTGGTTCTCGGTCTTCGACCCGGCCACGGGCCGCAACACCACCGTCCCGCCCAGCGGTCACGTCGCGGGCGTCTGGGCGCGCAGCGACAGCGAGCGCGGGGTGCACAAGGCCCCGGCCAACGAGGTCATCCGCGGCGCGGTGGACCTGGAGATCCGGCTCAGCAAGGGCGAGCAGGACCTGCTCAACCCGATCGGCGTGAACTGCGTACGCGCGTTCCCCGGCCGCGGCATCCGCATCTGGGGTGCCCGCACCCTGTCCTCGGACCCGGCCTGGCGCTACCTCAACGTCCGCCGGCTCTTCAACTACCTGGAGGAGTCCATCCTCCTGGGCACCCAGTGGGTGGTCTTCGAGCCGAACGACGAGCGCCTCTGGTCGAGCATCCGGCGGAACGTCACCGCCTTCCTCGGCGAGGAATGGCGACGGGGCGCGCTCTTCGGGAGCACCCCGGCGGAGGCGTTCTACGTCAAGTGCGACCGCGACAACAACCCGCCGGAGTCGGTCGACCTCGGCCAGGTGATCTGTGAGATCGGTGTCGCGCCGGTCAAGCCCGCCGAGTTCGTGATCTTCCGGCTCTCGCAGTACTCCGACAGCACCAGCCTCGTCAACGAGTAGAACGAGCAAACGAGTAACTCGTCAACGGGTAACAGGAAAAGGTGAAGACAGTCATGGCAGAGGGCGACGCTCTTTCCACCCATATCTTCGGGGTCCAGCTGGGCGGCTACATGGTCGAGTCGATCCAGGAGATCAGCGGCCTGTCCTACGAGGAGGACGTGGTCGAGGTCCGTCAGGTGACCCCCGACGGCAAGCTGCTCATCAAGAAGCAGCCGGGTGCGCGCCAGGCCGGCGAGGTGACGATCACCCGCGGCATGGACAAGAGCACCGAGTTCACCAAGTGGGTCAAGGAGACGCTGGAGAACGGCCAGGTCGACTCCGCCCGCCAGAACCTCACGATCGAGGTCAAAGACGCCGCGGGCGAGACCGTGCGCCGCATCCAGCTGATGCAGGGCTGGGCGAGCAAGTGGGAAGGCCCCTCGCTCAAGGCCGGCGAGTCCAGCGCCGCCACCGAGACGGTGACCATCACCTTCGAGGAGATCGTGATCGAATGAGGCGCAGGACGGTCACCTCCGGCGGCCTGGAGGAACTCCTCGAAGCCGCCACGACCGCCGAGCGCGCGGCGGCCGCCGATCAGGCGGCCGCCCCGGCCCCGGCGGCGGCCCCGCCGGCGGCACGGCAACGCGAGCGGCTCCAGAACGAGTTCACCTTCGAACTGCCGCGCGGCTACGTCGACGACGAGGGCACGGTCCACCGCACGGGCTCCATGCGCCTCGCCACCGCCCGGGACGAGCTGCGCCCGCAGATCGACCTGCGGGTCAAGGAGAACCCGGCGTACCTGAGCGTGGTCCTGCTCAGTCAGGTGATCACCAGCCTGGGCACGATCACCGACATCCACGCCGGGGTCGTCGAGCGCATGTACGCGACCGACGTCGCCTTCCTCCAGGACTTCTACCGGCGGATCAACAGCGAGGGGCACACGCACGCGGCGGTGACCTGCCCGCACTGCCACAACCCCTTCGAGGTGGACCTCTCCGGCGGGCGCCTGGGGGAATCGTGACGTACGCCCTTCCCCGGTTGCGGGAGGAGATCGCGTACGTCGCCTACCACTTCCACTGGCAGCGCGAGGACATCCTCGACCTCACCCACGCGGAACGGCAGGAGTGGGTGCGGGAGATAGCGCGGATCAACACACGGGTGAACGAAGGCGGGTGAGGTGAGGGCATGGGCTTCTGGGACAGGCTGCGGAGGGGCGGCGACTCTTCGGCGAAGAAGTCGGCGTCGACGTCCGCTTCGGCGTCCGCTTCGGCGTCGCGCGACAGCGCCGTACGGGAGCCCGCCCCCACCGCCTCACCCGAGCCCCCGGCAGGCCTGCCCGACTGGGACGGCGGCTGGCGCGAGGTAGCCCCGGCGCCGCTCACCATCGCGCGCTCGGCCCTGGGCGTGAGCGACGGCCTCCGGTTCCGCTCGGGCCTCGCCTCCTGGCAGAACCCCACGCTCACGAAGGACCTCGGCCACGGCCTCCTGCCGTCCGCGCCCGCGGGCCTGATCCACGGCGTGGCCCGCCCGTCCACACCCTCGCGCCCGACCCCGTACGCGGGCGGCGGCCCGCTGCTGCTGCGCGCGGTGGGCGGGGAGGGCGAGGCGGAGGGCCAGGGCCTGGGGCCCGACCTGGGCTCGGACCTGGGGGCTGGGCGCCCGATCCAGCGGGCGGCGGTAACGGGTGCGGCGCCGGGGGCTTCGGACCCGCTGGTGGTGTCCCGGCGTACGACGTCGGCTTCCGAAGGGTCGAACCCGGGGTCGGAGCGCCCGATCCAGCGAGCAGCGGCACCGGGCTCGGGGCCCGAGGCTTCGGACCCGCTGGTGGTGTCCCGGCGTACGAGGCCGGCTTCCGAAGGCGCGAACCCGGGCCCGGAGCACCCGATCCAGCGGACGGCCGCGCCGTCGACGGACGGGACCGGCCCGGCGACCACGGCACCCGTACTGGGCACGGCCCCGGTGCTGTCCGGCCGGATCGCGGATTCCGGTACGCCGGGGGAGACCCCGCGCCCCGAAGCGAACGGCCCCGAAGCGAGCGGCTCCGCCGCGCTGCCCGTCGTGGGCAGGGCGCCTCAGCCTTCCGGTACGAACGACCCCAGCACCACTGGTCCGGCACCCCGGACCCCCGAGACGTCCGCCGCCCCCCGGCGGACCCGGCCGGGTTCCCCTGTCCGGCCGCGCCCGGTCGGCGCCCCGTTGGTCGTGGCCAGGCGCCCGGCGATGGCACCGCGTGTGCTCGCCGCGGTTCCGCCGCGCGCACCGGCCACGGCCGCCGACCGGGCGACCCCAGACGTACGGGAGGAGCAGGCCCCGTCCGCCCCGGCGGTAGCGGCCTCCCCGCGCACCGCGACCCGCCCGGGCCTGGGCGAACCGATCGGTGAACTGCCGTCCACGGCAAGGAAATTCGAGGCCGGCGGGACGCCTTCAACGCCGCCCGCCCCGACCGCGCCGGGCAACGCCCCGGCGATGCCGGTCATGCGCCGTATGACCGAACCCGAGACCCCGTCGACACCCACGCCGACCGCGACCCCGACGCCGTCGCCCCGCCCGGCACGCTCCGGCCTCGGGGCCCCGCTGCGCGAACTCCCCCCGACGGCGTCCCTGTTGGGTGGCGGGTCACCGATCCAGCGCCGCACCCTCCCGAACCGTGAGACCACCCCCACCAACACCCCGACACCGCCCCGCCCTGGGGCCGACACCCCGGTGGTCCGTGCACCCCGCGCGGCGGAAGGCCCGTCCGGCCCGGGTGCCGCGTCGCCCTCGGGCGGTCCCGGCGTGCCTCCGGTGGGGCCGGTGTCCCGTGCGGTGGAGGGCTCGTCCGGGCCGGGTGCCGTGTCGCCCTCGGGCGGTCCGGGCGTGCCTCCGGTGGTGCCGGTGTCCCGTGCGGTGGAGGGTTCGTCCGGCGCGGGAGCCGTTACGCCCCCGGGTGGTCCGGGCGAGCCCCCGGTGGTCCGGGTGTCCCGTGCGACGGAAGGCCCGTCCGGCCCGGCGGCTGTGACGCCTCCGGGTGGTCCGGGCGTGCCCCCGGTGGTCCGGGTGTCCCGTGCGACGGAAGGCTCGTCCGGCTCGGGGGCCGTCGCGCCCTCGGGCGGTCCGGCCGCGCCCCCGCTGGTTCCGGTGTCCCGCGCGGCGGAACGCCAGTCCAGCCCGGGTGCCGCCCCGGCCCCGTCCGGCCCGGGCGCGCGCCCGGACGCTCCCGTACGACCGGCGACGACCACCGGCCCGACCCCCGGAGCGCCGAACGTGGCCTCCACCGGGCCGACTTCGGCCGCCCCTGCGGTGCAGAGGGCGCCGGGACCGGACGCCGCTTCGTCGGCCTCCACCCCGGTGGTCCCGCTCGCCGACCCGGCGGAGCCCCGGCCGGAGCCGCTGACCGTGTCCCGAGCGGTCGAGACGACATCCGGCCCGGACAGCGCCTCGATTCTCGGGGCGTCGGACGGCCGCTCCGGCGCGTCCACCCCGGTGGAGCCGAAGGCGGTCCCCCTCGCCGACCCGGCGTCGCCGCGACCGGAGCCGCTGGTGCCGGTGTCGCGTGCCGTCGAGAAGGCGAGCAGCCCGGACAGTGCCCCGATCCTCGGGGCGTCGGAGGGCCGTTCGAGCGCGTCCACCCCCGCAGACTCGCCGACGTTGCCCCGGCCGGAGCCGCTGACCGTGTCCCGTGCGGTGGAGAAGCCGCCCGGCGCGGAGGCCCGGCCGACGACGGGCCAGGTCGGCACGCCGCCGTCAGGACCGACCGTCGCACGGAAGGCGGCCCCCGCCGACCGGACCGGATCCGGCGCGAAGGCGAACCGCTCCACCCCCATCGCCCCCGCCGTCCAGCGCTCCCGCCGACTGCTCTCCGACCGGCCGCTGGTCATCAGTACGCGCGTCGCCGAAGGGTTCTCCCCGTCGGTACCCGCCCACTCGGCGGCCGGGGCGCCCTCCCGCCCCGTGGTCGCGGCCACTTGGCGCAGGGACCCCGCACCCCAGACGCCGACGGAGCCGGCTCCCGCGCGGGCGGCGGCGTCCGTCCAGCGCGCCGCCGCACGCCCGAGCGGCCACGGCGGCGGGGCGCGGCACCACTCCGCGAGGCCCGACAGCCCCCCGGCGCCCCACCCGGACCGAGGCGCGCCCCACCCGGACCGAGGCGCGGCCCACCCGGACCGAGGCGCGGCCCCCGCACCCGTCGTACGCCTCGACCAGACCGCCCCGTCGTCCCCCCGCCCCGCCCCCGTGCAGCGCCGGGCCGCCCAGCCGTTGACGTACACGAGGGGTGCCGGGGCCGTGGCCGAGCCGCCCGCGACGCCCGTCGTCCGGGCACCGGCCGCCAACCGGCAGCTCCAGGCCAGGGCCGTTCAGCGGATGGCCGAGGCGGGGCTCAGCGGCGTCCCGGTGATCCCGGTCGCCCGCGACGTCTCGTCCAGCTCCACCTCCACCTCGACCGGCACCTCGACGACCTCCACCTCCACCTCGAAGTCCACCTCCACGTCGACCTCCACCGGCACACAGACCACCCCGTCCGCCCCCCGCGGCAAGGAGCTCGACGAGCTCGCGAGGGCACTGATCGACCCGGTGGCCCGGCTGCTGCGGGCCGAGATGCGCCGCGGCCGGGAACGCACCGGCCGCCCCCACGACAACCGCCGCTGACCCGCCCCGGCACCAGCAACACACCTCCGGCAGGCCCCCGCCGGCCCCGCCACCCAGCACACAGAACGAACACAGAACGCGCCCCCGGGCAAGGAGAAGAGATGACGGACAGCATCGTCGCGACGAGCGTGTTCTTCCGGCTCGCGATCGGCGGCAACGACCTGGGCGCCTTCCACACCTGCTCCGGTCTCGGCGCCCAGGTGGAGATCGAGCAGTACGCGGAGGGCGGCAACAACGGGTTCGCCTGGCAGCTCCCCGGCCGCATCACCTGGTCCAACATCACCCTGACCCGCCCGGTGACCGCCGACAGCGCCAAGATCGCGCGCTGGTTCGACGAGATCATCCAGCGGGTCGAGCCCAAGGACGGCGAGATCGTCGCGCTCAAGCCCGATCTCACCCCCATCGTCGGCTGGCAGGTGCTCGGCATCGTCCCGGTCAGCTGGCAGGGCCCGTCCTTCGACCCGGCCAACTCCCAGGTGGCGATCGAGACCCTGGAGATCGCCCACGAGGGCCTGCGCCCGTCCTGACACCCGGCAACCCCACCCGACGAGAGGAGGTACGTACCCGATGGCACGCGGCAGAGCCAACCGCACCCAAGCCCAACTGACGATCATGGAGCCACCCACGAAGGTCGGCGCCAAGCCGGGCGGCACCCTCGCCCGCGTCAAGCTCCAGTTCAACCCGTCGAGCCTGTCGATGAGCAAGACCACCGAGTGGCGGCGTACGCCCTCCCGGATGGCCGGGCAGTCGGCCCTGCCCGAGTTCGTCGGCAGCGGCCCGCGCTCGCTCTCCCTGGAGGTCTTCCTCGACGGGACCGCCAAGCACGACAACTCCGTCGAGAAGGCCGTGCAGCAGATCATGATCGCCCTCGTGCCCACCAAGGCCAGCCTGGCCCGCAAGACGCCGGCCAGCCCCTGGGTGCGCTTCACCTGGGGTAAGTCGAAGACGACCTCCTTCGACGGCGTACTCTCCAACTTCTCCGTCAACTACAGCCTCTTCGACGTCGACGGGAAGCCGCTGCGCGCCACCTGCTCGCTCTCCATCGAGGAGGCGAGCGTCGACCCGGCGGGCCAGAACCCGACGTCGGGCTCGCGCGATGCGCGCCGTACGCACCTCGTCGTCGCGGGCGACAGCCTGCCGTTGCTCGCCTGGCGCGAGTACGGCGACGCCACCGCCTGGCGGGTCATCGCCGAGGCCAACAACGTCGACGACCCCATGGTGCTCGTGCCCGGCACGGAACTCGTCGTGCCCAGCAACGAGGACGAGACCCTCGAGGAGGGAGAATGAGCCCGAAGCAAGGCGGCCGGTCGTTCGCGGCCGACCCGATCGTCGAGGCCCCGGGCAAACTGCCGGACCCCTGGATCAAGCAATTGGTCAGCTGCGTGGTCGACGAGAACGTCGGACTGCCGGACACCGCCCTGGTGACGTACCGCGACCCGGACCACCACTTCCTCACCGAGACCAAGATCACCATCGGCACAGAGCTGAAGATCTCGGTCGCGACCGCCCAGGCCGGGCAGTCCAAGGTGCGGCTCTTCACGGGCGAGGTGACGGCGCTGGAGCTGGACACCGACGACACGGGCTCGTTCACGGTGATCCGCGCGCACTCCAAGGAGCACCGCCTCCAGCGTGGCCGCAAGGTCGTCGCGTTCCGCAACATGACGACGGCGGCCATCGTCAGGAAGATCGCCGTCGGGGCCGGACTGCCCGTCGGCAAGGTCCAGGCCGCACGGGGCATGCACAAGCAGATCTCCCAGCCCAACGTCTCCGACTGGGAGTTCCTCCAGTACCTGGCCGGGGAGAGCGGCGCCCAAGTGCGGGTCGACGAGAAGGGAATGCTCCAGTTCGTGAAGCCGAAGCCCGCCTCGGCCGCGCCGGCCGTGTCCACCCGGGCGAGTGCGAACCCGCTGGTCCTGGAGTACGGCGCCAACCTGTACGCGCTCCGTGCCGTCCTGACGGCCGCCGACGGGGCGAGCAAGGTGAACGTGCGGGGCTGGAACCCGAACACCAAGATGCCGCTGGTGGGGAACGCGGCCTCCGTCAAGAGCAAGACCCTCGTCCCGGGGCTCTCCCCGTCGGAGGCGGCCAAGTTCGGCAAGAAGGCGGAGATCACCGTCGCTGACACCCCGTACCGTACGAAGGGTGACGCGCAGGCCGTGGCCGATTCCGTGGCCGCGTCGGTGAGCGCCGGGTTCGGCGAGTTCGAGGCGGTCGTCGAGGGGAACGCCAAGCTTCGCGCGGGCACCCCGGTCACCCTCGGCAACGTGGGCAAGGCGTTCTCCGGCAGGTACACGGCCACCGCCGTCCACCACGTCCTGGAGCCGGTGGGCGGATACCGTACGACGGTCGTGGTCAGCGCCTCGCCCGACCGCTCCCTCCTCGGCCTCGCCTCGGGCGCCGTAGCGCCCCCGCGCCCCGCGCGGATGCCGGGTCTCGCCATCGGCGTGGTCACCAACGTGCGTGAGGTGGGCCGTCAGCAGCGAGGCTGGGTGAAGCTGACATTCCCCTGGCTCGACGACACATACGAGACGGACTGGGTACGGACGGTCCAGTGGGGTGGCAAGGGCGGCGGCGGGGTCTTCAGCCCCGAGGTCAACGACGAGGTCCTCGTCGGCTTCGAACAGGGGCTGCTGGACAGCCCGTACGTGCTCGGCGGCCTCTACAACGGCGTCGACATCCCGTCGAAGCACGACGTACCGCTCATCGAAAAGGCCACCGGCAAGGTCCAGCGCCGTTCCCTGGTGTCCCGCTCGGGCCACCGCCTCGAACTGCTCGACACCAGGACCGGCGTCTCCGGGCTCCGCCTGGCCACTGGCAACGGGCAGTTGGAGGTGCAGCTCGACGAACGCCTCGACGAGATCGGCGTCACCGTCTACGACCCGACCGGCAGAACGCCGCTGACGTCGATGACGCTGACCCCGAAGGAGATCACGCTGGACGCGGGTCTGGGCACACTCAACCTGAACGGCCAGATCGTGAACATCAACGCCAACACCCTGATGAACATCGACGCCAAGACCTCGATGAACATCAGCGCCAAGACCGGGGTCACCGTCACCGGCGGGACGGTGGCGACGGTCAAGGCGGCGATGATCAACCTCAACTGATCCGCCCACCGGGCTCCCCACCCACCCGTACCGCCCACCCGGCTCCCCACCCCGTACCGCTTCGACTTCGTCATCAGCAAGGAGTAAGTGAATGCCTCCCGCAGCGCGCGTAGGAGACCCCACGGCCCACGGCGGTGCCCTCGGCACCCCGCCGCCCGGGCCCTTCGCCGCCAGGGTCGCGACCGTGTTCATCGGCGGCAAGCCGGCCGCGGTGACCGGAAGCGTGAACGTCTGCGGGCCGCACGCGTACCTCGCCCTCACCAACCTGGTCATGCCGAACCCGCGGGCCGCCACCCGCCGCGTCATGATCGGTGGGCTGCCGGCCGCCTGCGCGATGGACGACACGGTGTGCGGATCGAAGATCATGGCGGGCGCGCCGAACGTCCTCATCGGGGGGCCGCTGTGAGCGAGCGGTTCATAGGCCGCGGTTGGGGCTTCCCGCTCCGGGTGAGCCCCACCGGCGGGATCGGCATGGTGGAGCGCGACCGGGAGATCGAGGAGGCCATCCGCCTCGTCCTCGGCACCGCTCCGGGCGAGCGCCCGATGCGCCCCGAGTTCGGCTGCGGGGTCCACGACTACGTGTTCGCGCCGGGCGACGACGAGACGGCCGGCAGCATCGGCCACGAGGTGCGGACGGCGCTTGAGCGGTGGGAGCCGCGGATCGAGGTCGACGACGTGGTCGTCGCGTTCGACGCCGTGGACGAGGGCGTCTTCTACATCGACGTCCGGTACACGATCCGGTCCACCAACGACCTGCGGAACCTGGTCTTCCCGTTCTACTCCATCCCCTCCACCGAGGGCTCCGACGAGACGGGAGTGCGCTGATGGCGCTGCCCTCACCCCACCTGGACGACCGGCGGTTCCAGCAGCTGGTCGACGAGGCCAAGCGGTACGTGCAGCAGCGGACGCCGGAGTGGACCGACCACAACGTGTCGGACCCCGGAGTCACGCTGATCGAGACCTTCGCGTACATGGTCGACCAGCTGCTCTACCGGCTGAACCGGGTCCCCGAGAAGAACTACGTGGCCTTCCTGGACCTGTTGGGCGTCACGCTCTTCCCGCCGACGGCGGCCACCGCGGACGTCGACTTCTGGCTGTCCGCGCCCCAGCCCGACACGGTGATGCTGCCGGCGGGCATCGAGGTGGCGACCGAACACGGCGGGACGGAGGAGGAGGTGGTCTTCGGCACCACCGCGGACCTGCCGATCGTGCCCAGCTCCCTGACCCGCCTGGTCACCGCCCACGCGAGCGGCGAGCAGACCGACCGTACGACCGCCCTCGCCGAGGGCCGGGACATCCCCTGCTTCCAGGCCGCTCCGGCCCCGGGGGACGCCGTGCTGTTCGGCCTGCCGACCGCGGTCCCGCGCTGCATCGTCGCCGTCCAGCTGGACAGCCGCGTCGAGGGCGTCGGTGTCGACCCGAGGCAGCCGCCCCTGGTGTGGGAGGCCTGGGACGGCGCGCGCTGGGTGCTGTGCGAGACCGACTCGGACTCCACGGGCGGCCTCAACCGACCGGGCGAGATCATCGTGTTCGTACCGGCGAGCCACACGGCGTCGGTGCTCGCGGGCACGCGGGCGGGCTGGCTGCGCTGCCGGGTGGTCGCCCCGGAGGCCGGTCAGCCGTTCTACTCGGAGTCGCCGACCCTCCGTGAGGCGGAGGTGTTCACCGTCGGCGGCACGATGACGGTCGAGCACGCGGAGGTCGTGCACGACACGATGCTGGGCGCATCCGACGGGGTGGCGGGCCAGCGGTTCCGCGTCCCGCGCCCGCCGCTGCTCCTGGACGGCGAGCCGCCGGTGGTCGAGGTGTCCTCGGCCGAGGGCTGGCGGACCTGGACGCCGGTCGACCACTTCGGCGACTCGACCCCCGCCGACCGGCACGTGGTCGTGGACGCCACGACCGGCGAGTTCACCTTCCCGCCCGCGCTGCGGGAACCGGACGGCACGCTCCGCACCTACGGCGCGGTCCCCGACCAGGGCGCCCAGGTGCGCATCCCGCGCTACCGCACGGGCGGCGGCGCCGCCGGCAACGTGGCGCGCGGCGCGATCTCGGTGCTGCGCAGCTCCGTCCCGTACATCGACCGGGTCGAGAACCGGGAGGCGGCCCGCGGCGGGGTGGACGGCGAGAGCGTCGACAACGCCAAGGTGCGCGCCCCGCACGTACTGCGGATCCGGGACAGGGCGGTCACCGCCCAGGACTACGAGTTCATCGCCCGGGAGGCGGCCCCCTCCGTGAAGCGGGTCCGCTGCCTGCCGGCCGTGGCGGGGGAGGGCGGCGCGGTACGGGTACTCATCGTGCCGGACGCGGTGGCGGACGAGGGCGACGACCGCCTCCGCTTCGAGCAGCTGATCCCCTCGGACCAGATCATGTCGGCGATCACGAACCGCCTCGACGAGCGCCGCCTGGTCGGCACCCGCCTGGTGGTGGAACCGCCCGCGTACCAGGGCGTCACGGTGGTGGCCCGCCTGGTCGCCGAGCCCCAGGACGTGGACCGGGTGCGGGAGGCCGCGCTCGACGCGCTGTTCCGGCACCTGAACCCGCTGCACGGCGGAGCCGACGGCAGGGGCTGGCCGTTCGGCCGCCCGGTCCAGTACGGCGAGGTCTTCGCGGTCCTCCAACGGGCGGCGCAGAACACCCTGGTGGAGGAGGTCCGCCTGTTCCCGGCTGACCCGGTCACGGGCCGGCGGGGCTCTCCGGTGGAACGCATAGACGTGGCGCGCAACGCCCTCGTCTTCTCCTACCAGCACCAGGTGGTCGTGACCCCCGGGGACCTGGGCGGCGGAGCATGACGAGAGCCGCGATCCCCGGCCTGCCGAGCCGCCACCCGATAGGCGCCCTGCTCCCGGCCCTGTACGCGGACGACGACCTGGCGCAGCGCTTCACGGCGGGCCTGGACACGGTCCTGGCCCCGGTCCTCTCCACCCTGGACAACCTCCCGGCGTACTTCGACCCGGCGCTCACGCCCCCCGACTTCCTCCAATGGCTCGCGACCTGGCTGGGCGTGGACCTGGACGAGGACTGGCCGGAGGACCTGAGCAGAACGGTCGTGGCCCGAGCGATGGACCTCCACCGCCGCCGCGGCACGCGCCGGGGCCTGGAGGAACGCCTCCGCCTCTGCCTGGGCGTGGAGGCCGAGATCGTGGACGGCGGCGGAGCGACCTGGTCGACCACCCCGAACACCCCCCTGCCCCCGGCCCCCACGGGCGAACTCCTGGTCCGCGTCAGGGGCCCGGTGGACCCCCGCCAGGTCCTGGACGTGGTCCAGGCCTCCTGCCCGGTCCACCTCACGTGCCGAGTGGAGATCGTGACGGGCGAGTCGGACGAGGGAGGTAACTGACATGCGCGTCTGCCCGGACTGCGGCACGGCGAACGGCGACACGGACGACTTCTGCGGGAACTGCGGGGGTTACGTGGGCTGGTCGAGGGACGAGGAGAAGGAAAGGCAGGAGGAGAAGGAGCGGGACCAGGCCCAGGCCCGGGCCCGGGACCGTCGGAGGACGAGGGAGGAGGAACAGGAGCAGGAACAGCAATCAGAGCTCCCCCAGCTCCCCGCGGTGACCCCGAACGTCCCGACGGCATTGCCGACGGAACTGACGGGAGGCCTCCCGCCAGGACTGGCGGCAGAACTCCCTGCGGGCATCCCGGCGGACATCCCGACGCAACCAGAACCGGGCTTCTTCCGAGGCCTTCTGAGGGGTTTCCAGTCGGAGATCCCGGTGGAGATCCCGACGCAGCTCCCGGTGGACATCCAGTCGGAAACCTCAGGAGAGGAGCCGGCTGAGGAGCAGCCCGAGGAGGAGCGACGGAGGCCCCCGGCCAGGACGACGAGCCAGCCCCCCACGATTCCCCCCCGCCCAACGCACACTCCCACAATCACACCCCCACCCCCACCCATCCCGGCGCGCAGGCCGGTCTCTACGCCGCCGCAGGAACCCCCGGCGGGCCCGGTGGGTGCGGTGGGTGCGGTGAAACCGGCGAAGCCGATAGCGCAACGCCCGAAGGTACGTAAGTCGGCGTCGGAGACGCAGCAGGGCCCGCCCTGCCCGCAGTGCGGCACACCGAACGCCCCGGGCCGCCGCTTCTGCCGCAGCTGCGCGGCGCCGCTGGGCGCGACGGCTCGGGTGGTGCCGTTGCCGTGGTGGCGAACGGTATGGCCGTTCCGCCGCAGGGCGCGCGCGGGCTCGGGCGTGTGGGTGCGCCGCTCGGTGATGGCACTGGTGCTGGTCGGCCTCCTGGTGGGTGGCTACTTCCTGATCCCGGCGGGCCGCTGGCTGTACGAGGACGTACGGGACAAGCTGGGCAAGGCGGCCCCCATCACCCCCGCGTCGACCGAGGCGACGGCATCGGTCCCGAAGCACGGGGCGACGCTGGCGTCGGACGGCCTGAGCAACACGTACTGGGGCGCACCGAAGGTCGGCGACGCGCTGTCGTTCGAGTTCCGCACCCCGTTCCGCATGGTGGACGTGGTCGTCCACACGGGCGTCTCGAAGAAGGCGGAGGCACACCGTCAACAGGCCCGCCCGATCCGCGCGGACCTGGTGATCACGGCGGCGGACGGAACGACGAAGACGAAGGCGATCACCCTCGCGGACAAACCGGGCCCGCAGACGTTCCAGACGGGCCACAGCGACGTGGTCTCGGTCCAGCTGGTGATCCGCGACGCGGCGGGCCTGTCGGAGGGCCGGCACATAGCCCTGGCGGAGGTCGAGTTCTTCAAACGAAACTGAGGGACGGTCAACTCTCAGGATGAAGAACGCCGTCCAGATCCATGGTCGGATGCATCTTCATGGGCCCGTACTCGTCGATGTCGGAGGGGCGTGGCGGCTCGGGCCCGTCCTCTCCGCACCGGACGAGCCTCTCGATGCGGCAGATCCGGAAGAGCCGGTCGTCGATGCGCGCCTCGTTGGCGCGCCCGGCGGCGCGGAACTTCTCTCCGGCGAGCCGGTAGCGCTCGCTCTGCCGTTCTCCGAACTCGTAGATCATGGCCCAGAGTTCGGTCATGCCCGTGTAGAGCGTGCGTCGTGCTTCATGCGGAGTCGCCTGCAGGACGCCGACGGGCCGCCACCCGGCACCACGCCGTTCGGCGACGCCGAACCCGATGGGCAGCAGGACGATGTCGGGATGGGTGTCCACGGCCCGCAGCGATTCGTCCCGTACGTCGTCGGGGAACCGCTTCCCGGCGTACGAGAAGTCACGCAACCCCAGCTTGAGGGCTTCCTGGGTGAGCCCGTCCGCCCGCTCGGGGGCGAGCATGAACCCGAGGTCGGGCGAGGGTGGCGCGCTCCGGTGGTCCCACACGGGCTCGGCGGAGTCCGGGTCGGTCGCGCGGGGCGGCTCGAGCCCGGTCTCCCCGCTCCGGGCGAACTCGTCGGCGCGCACGATCCGGTACCGCTCCCCGAGGGCCACGATCTCGTTGACGGGCTCCTGCTCCAGGATCGCGACGGCCGCGAGGAGATCCCGCCGCACGTCCCGGTCGTCGGTCTCGTCCTTGGCCCGGAACCACAGCAGCGAGTTCAGGCTGTCCCGCGCCTCCTGCGGCATCCCGGCCCCGACCTCCCTGACCACCTCCCACCCGTGCTCCCGCTCGACCGCCACCCCGAACAGCGGCCCCCGCAGCGCGAGATGCGGAAACCGCAACGAGGCATCCACCCCATCGGCCTCCCGCACCCAAGCGACGGGATCCCCACCACGTACCAGCTCCTCGTGAATCCGCTCGAGTCGCCGTTGCTTCCAGTCATCATGCATACACACATGGTGGCGACCCGGAGCGGCCGCCGCGACCGAATCATCCCAACTTCCACACCTGTTGGGATCAGAATCGAGCCGCCCGGCATCTCCTGCCGGGCCGCACCGGGGTGCGGCACAATGACGGGCCGATGGGGGAAAGACTCGGGGAGGGGACGCGCGTGCACGCGCAGGAGACGACGTTCAGCAAGCTGGTTCATGGTGAGACGCAGTTCCAGGTCCCGTTGTACCAGCGCACGTACACCTGGCAGCGTGACGAACTGCGCCAGTTGTGGGACGACGTGCTGGAGCTTGTCGAGGACAAGCTGGAGGGCCGGGCGCCGGCGGCCCACTTCCTCGGGTCGGTCGTGCTCGCTCCGGAGCGGGTGGCGGCGGGCGGGATGCAGCGCTGGCTCGTCGTGGACGGGCAGCAGCGGCTGACGACGCTGATGCTCGCCTTCACCGCGCTGCGCGACAGCCACCGCGCTCGGGGGCGGGAGAAGAAGGCCGCCCGCATCCACGACCTCATCCTGGTCAACGGCTACCAGGACGGGAACGACCACTACCGCCTCCTGCCGACGCAGGCCGACCGCGAGGCGTTCGCCGCCTGCGTGGAGTCGCTGCCCACCGCCGGCGGCCCCGGCAACATCGGCGGCGCGTACCGGTTCTTCCTCGCCGCCCTGACCGAGGGCGAGGAGAGCGCCGGCGAGGATTGGGTCCACGCCGTGGAGTCCGTACTGCGGGACTACCTCTCCATCGTGTCGATCACCGCCGCCGAGGGCGACAACGTGTACCGGATCTTCGAGTCCATCAACAACACGGGTGTCGGCCTCAGCCAGAGCGATCTGCTGCGCAACTACCTCTTCATGTGTCTTCCCAAGCGCGGCGAGGCCGTCTACCGCAACCTGTGGCTGCCGATGCAGGAGCTGCTGGGCCCGGCCAGGCTGGAGCTGCTCGTCTGGCTCGATCTGGTCGTCGGTGGCGACAGCCGGGCCAAGCAGAGCGAGATCTACCGGGACCAGAAGAAGCGTCTCGAACCGCTGAGTTCGGACGAGGCGGCGCTGGAGGCGGAGGTCTCCCGGCTGCACGTGCGGGCCGGCCGCCTGATGCGGATCGTCGAGCCGTGGCGGGAGAGCGACCCGGGCCTGCGCGAGGTCCTGGAACGGCTCGCCCGCTGGGGCGGCCAGACCCACTACCCGCTGGCGCTCCTCCTGCTCGACCGGCTGGACGACGGCAGCGGCGACCCCAAGGAGGTCGCCACCGCCCTCTCGTACGCCGAGAGCTACATGGTGCGGCGCCTGTTCGCCGGCAACTCCACCACGGGCAACAACCGCACCTTCATGGAGCTGCCCAAGGAGGTGGAGAAGGAACTGGACAACGAGCGCTCACTCGCGGACGCGGTACGCCACGCCCTCTCGGCCAAGACGGGGACGCGTGTCTGGCCCTCCGACGCGCTGACGCGCGACTCGATCCGCGACCGCCCCTTCTACAAGTCGGGCCGCTCGCACCAGCGCTTCGAGATTCTGCGCCGATTCGAGGAGAGCTACGCGGCCAGTGAGCCGGTCGACTACGCCAAGGCGAAGCTCACCGTGGAGCACGTTCTGCCCCAGCAGCCCGCCCAGCAGTGGTTCGATCTCCTCGCGGAGGAGTCCGGGGAGAACGCGAGCCCGGAGGAACTGCACACCCAACTGGTGCACACGCTGGGCAACCTCACGCTCTCCGGCGACAACGCGCGCCTGTCGAACCACCCCTTCCACCGCAAGCAGCAGCTCCTGGACTCCAGCGCCTTGCGGATGAACCAGCGGATCGCGGCCCAGGAGCGCTGGGGGAGGACCGAGATCCTCGCACGCGCCGAGGAACTGAGCGACCGCGCAATGGAGTTGTGGCCGGGGCCCATCGACGGCTTGATCCACGCCGATGCCGAATGGGTGGGCTGGGCCGAACTGCGCCAGGCGCTGCTCAACATGCCGGCGGGTACGTGGACGACGTACGGCGACCTCGCCGCCCTCATCGGCACCTCGGCCATCGCGGTAGGCGGCCATGTGAGCACCAGGCCCGCGCTGCATGGGGCGTACCGCGTCCTGCTGGCCGACGGCAAGATCTCGCCCGGCTTCAGCTGGCCGGAAGGGCAGGAGGACGCGGCCGATCCGCGGGAGGTCCTGGAGTCCGAGGGCGTGCCGTTCGACGAGTGGGGCCGTGCCCGCCGTTCGCACCGGCTGACGGCCGCGGACCTGGCCACCCTGGTGGGCAAGGACGACTTCGAGAACGAGACCCCCGCTCAGGGCCCCGAGGCCGACGGCGAAACCGTCGCCGCCCGCTTCGAGACGCTCCTGCGCGACAACCAGACGCCGGACACGGCGCAGGGAGTGCTTGAGTCCCTGCGGTTCTGGGAGGAGCAGGGCGGTTCTCTCGACTACGGGAAGAAGAGCGAGACCAGCTGCTTCCCCATGCTGACCCTGGGCGCCGCCCGCACCCGCTCGCTGTGGCCCCTCGCCCTGTACCCGGTGACGGGCACCGTCGAGGTGGTCTTCCAGCACCTGAAGCGCCGCCCACCCTTCGACGACGAGCTGCTGCGGCGCGAGCTGATGGCGCGCCTGAACCGCGTGGAGGGCATCGACCTGGCGGAGGCCAAACTTGACCTGCGCCCCTCGTTCCCCCTGGAAGCCTTCGCCGCCCACGGCGAGGAACTCCGCGCAGTCCTCCAGTGGTTCATCCACACATCCACCACAGCGACCCCCCACAGCCCCCTGACAGACGCCGGGACCTGAGCCCCCAGCCGGAAACACGCCGGGGGCGGCCGCGCGACGTCGGGCGCCCCGCCACCCCACCCGTAGACCCTGGCGTGCCCCACACAACGACAAAGAGCCGGACCCAGTAGAACTGGGTCCGGCTCTCAATGTCTGGCACTTCCACAGGTCAGCGGCTTGATCACGCTGTTCCGGCTTCTGCGCCCCCGGCAGGATTCGAACCTGCGCACACGGCTCCGGAGGCCGTGCCAACAAGACTCGCCATATGGAGGTTGACCTGCAAGGTTGTGTATCCGTGATCGTGTACGCACCGGACTCACACGCTAGCCACACGCAAGAGCGGGAGAGAGCCGCTCAGCCAACACCGGCGTGAGTCTCGGTATTTCGTCCAGGTGACCGCCGAGCGGAGCTCGATGCCCCAGCAAGCGCCGGCCTTCGGCCGCTTGCCAGTTGCACGACTGACGGCTTGGGGTGTCGGGTGGTGGTCCTCTCATCGGCCCCCTGGGCGTACTCCACCGCAGGCCAGGCAGCCTCCGACCCCACCTACTCCGCCGGCTGGCCGTGCCCGCCCAAGCGACCTTCGCGAACATGTCCCTAGTGTCACTACGTTCGGTGTAACGTCCGAATACACCCTGCTAGCGGAGCGGGGGACTGCCGCCATCTAGGAATGAGAATGAAATGACCCGACTTCTCGGATTTCGCGTGGTCAATCTCCTTGGTCAATTCACTCACCAGGTGGAATTCAGGTCAGATGCGGATTTCGTCATCCTACATGGACCCAATGGTGTAGGTAAGACGCGAATGCTCGAACTGCTGGAGGCGATTTTCAAGTTCGATCTATTCACGATCGCGGATTCCTTTTTTGAATCCATCCATTTGCGATTTAGTGGTGGAGAGAACCTCACAGTCATCAATCATGCCACCCGATCCACCTTGGAGAAGCACCCACGGATGATCGACCTCTCGTTCTCTCTTTCTGGGAAAAAGCATCCGCGCCCGGTTAGAGGCCGAGTCAAGTTCCCTGGTGAGAACTACCCGCTCTCTCTATGGAGAGAGCTTCAAAATGAAATAGGCCAGGCATTCGAGGCGGACGCCTCGCCATCGGCCAAATTTCAAGTTCTTGAGCACGCAGGGCAAGCGTATATTCCAACGCGCCTGCGGCACGCCGATGTTAAACACGGGCTAATTGATCTGAGCGCCTTTGATCGGGAGATTGTCGAATTTCTGGATAAGTTCCCCATCCACATGGTGCAGACTCAGCGACTCCTGATCCTTGACCTTGCGAACGACCAACGGCGCCGACCTGCCGAACGTGCCCCGCAACGAATGAAGGTGTCGGAGTGTGCGCAGGATCTATCCCGCAGGCTTGCGGCCGCGCTAACGGAGAATTCGCGACGTTCGCAAGAGCTGGATAAATCCTTTCCTAGGCGCGTGATGGATGACATGACCATGGGAGAGGTGCCTTCGGAAGCGACGATTCGAGAAGAATATGCAGAGCAGAGCGAGCTTCGAAATCGGTTGGCCTCCATTGCGCTCCTCGATGAGTCAATGGATGTACCTCTTCAGAGCGAGGAGTTGTTGCCCTGGCAGAGGAAGGTCCTGTGGACTTACCTCCAGGACAGTCAGAATAAGCTGGCGACCTTTCAGGACCTCCTTCACCGTGTTGAGCTGTTTCGTAGCATCATCACGAGCCGATTCCTGTTCAAGCATCTGATCATCAGCAGGGAGAGTGGATTCAGATTCACAAACGATTTTGGCCAGATCATTTCCCCATCGCAGCTTTCGTCAGGAGAGCAGCACGAGATTGTTCTGCTCTATGATTTGCTTTTTGGGGTAAAGTCTGGATCGCTTGTTCTGGTCGACGAGCCGGAGATCTCTCTGCACGTGGCCTGGCAGCAGGAGTTCATTTCGGACATCAAAAGGGTTGCGAAGCTCTCGAATCTCCGATTTATCGTCGCTACTCATTCCCCGCAGATCGTCAATGAATGGTGGTCTCAAACTATTGGCCTGAACGCCTCCCTCCCTGAGAGGCGTGCGTGAGAGATTTCCTTACCTCGGCCAGTACCAAGAATACTGTGGGGATGCTACGGAATTACGACCCGAGCATGACAATTCTGGTGCTCGAAGGCGATAGTGATCTCGTTACTTTGTCCGGTTGTCTAGATCGGCAACATTGTCGTGTTGTGGTCGCGGCAAGTGGGAAGCCGGACGCTATCCAGGCAGTAGAGTTCGCCGATGTCGAAGGGATGGAGGGCGTTCTCGCTATAGTCGACTCTGATTTCGTGGATATTCACGAAAGCCGATCCAGTAGTTCCAGGATATTTTACACAGACCTCTATGACCTTGACTCCTCTGTGTTTTTCGTGGAGGGGATCGTGGAGCGATGCGTGGAGGCTCTCGTTGGGTATGTAGCCGTCCATGGCGAAGATGCCAGTCATGGTGATAGCGGGCAACTTGCAGCAATAAGGGACGATGCTGTAAGAATGGCCTCACTTGTAGGGTATTTGAGGCTGTACGCGATGAAGGGCTCTCACGAGTTGCCACTTGACAACTTCCCTATCGAGCGGGTTTTCGACGGGGGGTTTCAGGTCAGCGCTGAAGAGCTAAAGGCCATTTTGCCGAAGAAGTGCCGTGGTGTCTCCCTAAGTGAAGATATGATTGACGCTTGGCTGGTCAGAATGGAGAGTGAGGCCATTCCCGTCCGGCGCGTCTCGCAGGGGCATGATCTGTTTAGGGCTCTCTCCTATTCGGTGAAAATTAGATGGGGGATGGCGCTCAAGGCTGATGTGTGGGAAAAGCTCGCCAGGTCTCACTGGCGGATTGACCATCTGCGTAGCCTGCGGTTGTTTGACCAGGTGCTTTCCTGGTCAAAGTCAACTGGGTTCTGCGTCTGGGTTGCGAATGAATGAAGCCGGAGGCAGGGTGATTCCGCCCAGACGTGGCGGCAAAGAATCGAGCGTGTCGTGACTCGGATGCAGCTTCTCGCGCTCTTCGACCTAGATGACACCTTGATTGATCGGCGTCGCGGCCTCAATGAGTGGGCGCACGCATTTACCGCGTCTAGGGGGAGGCCGGCCGACGCGGCCCGTGTGATCACCGACATGCTCAGCGCGAGGGCGTACCCCTCCGACTTTGTACGGATCAAGGCCGCATTCGGCCTTCGCGATTCTCCGGAGTCACTCTGGTCGGAGTATGTGTTCGGCATGTCCAGTCGAGCGCGATGCGGCGAAGGTGTGCGCGTGGGCCTCGCGGCAATGCGCGCGGCTGGCTGGACCGTTGGCATCGCTACCAACGGGTCCGCTGACATCCAGCGCGCCAAGTTGTCGAGCGCAGGACTCGCTGACCTGGTAGCGGGTGTCTGCGTCTCCGATGACATTCAGACCCGGAAGCCGGGCAGGGCCGTATTCGAGGCTGCCGCCCGCCGCTGTGGTGCCACCCTCAGCGATGGCGGATGGATGGTTGGAGACAACCCCAGTACCGACATCGAAGGTGGGCGAGCGGCGGGGCTGCGGACTCTCTGGATCGCTGCCGGGAAGCAGTGGCCCGATGGTGTCGACAGCCCTGACGCAACGGCGGGGGGTGCATTGGAAGCGATCAAGTACCTCCTGCAGTGGGGACGCTCGTTCCCCTCAGCCGCCGTGAGCTGAGTGGAGCCCTTCGAGTGCCTCCCCAAGCTTGAGCGGCTGGTCTTTGAGGGCCGCCCACCGCTCCAGGATCTCTGCCGACGCCTCCATGAGCGCGGCGGGCAATCGCGCGTCATCGAGCGCGTGTGCTGCCTCTCGCATCTCCGGAGCCCAGCGCCAGGCCCGCGCGGCCGTCTTCGGGAAGTAGTCCGTCTCCGTGAGGTAGCTGCTCGTGCGGCCGCGCGCGATGTCGAGGAGCTCCTCCTCCACCCCGTGGTCGCTGGCGAGGGCGTACGACACGGCGGCGAGGACCCGGCTTGCCTTCTGGTAGCTGCTGTAGGCCAGCTTCAAGGCGGACGCCTTGCCAATGCCGCCTTCGAGGAGCAGTGGCCGGACGGCCGAGCCACAGAAGAGCTGTGCCACGGTGGCCGACTCCTCTGCGGGGCCTGAGAGGTACAGCCGCGGGTGCTTCGATGTGGATGGCGGGGAGCCGATCACTGACCCGTCGACCACAATGGCCCCGGTTGCCCCGACGATGTCGTCGATCTGCGTCATGTGAGCAGGAGAAATGGCGTTGGCGTCGACGTAGGTTCCGGAGAATGCCTCAGCGGCTACGGATGCCGCGACCTCCACGGCGTTGGCCGGCGGGCAGAGGCTGATGATCACGTCGCACTGCTCGCACAGCTCCGTGAGGTTCGAGGCGGCAGTAAGCCCGTAGCGCAGTGCTCTGCTCCTGCTTGCCTCGCTTCGCCCCTCCGGACACCAAAAGACCTCCGCGCCTTGCTGTCGTGCCTGAGCCGCGACGGCTACCCCCATGCTGCCGGGGTGCAGAATTCCAACCGTAGTCATGCGACCGAGCCTCGGATATCGCGGGGCCTGGCGGAGATCCTCTCCCTCACTGCCGCGTCGATGATTTCGGCGGTCTGGGCAGGGGAGTGGCTCTCTGTGTCGATCACGACAGACCATGGTTCCGTGGAGTGGTTCATGAGGTCTTGCTGAGTCTCGTGCCACACTGCCAGGCGTGTTTTCACGTCCTTGTCGCCGCGTCCTTTGCACCGCGCTTCAGTGACGTTCAGAGGGCACCATAGGAGGACCTTGACCCAGTGGATTGGGAAGGCTTCGACAGCGCTGACGCCCGCGACCTGGCCCATGTGAAGCACGGGGATCAGTCCTCGGCCGATGAGCTCGGAGACCCCCGCTCGGTCGATCGCGTACTCAGCGTCGTACCGCTCGTTTCGGTAGAGCAGTTCGCCGGCGCGTGAGAGTTCCGCGATGTGTTCTGCCGTAGTCAGGCGGTACCCAGTCGTGCGACCAGGCCCGGCCTTGAGCCGCTCGAACAGTGTGAACTCGGGGCGGATGCGTGACAGCTCCGCCGTCACTGTGTCCTTCCCGGAGCCGGGCGGACCGTAGAGGACGACTCCTGATGCGGTCACAGGTCGCCTCCGCTAAGTACGTCCCTGGCTTCGTCAACCATCGCTACGGCAGCGCCGAGCTTGTTGTCCACGACGAAGTGAGGTCCCTGCGGCCGCAGTTCCAGGTTGAGCGACGACAGGTAGTCGTCCCAGGACTCCATCTTCCAGGCGTCTCGTGCCGCACCCCGGAACTCGATGTACTCGCGCATCGACTCCGGGTCGCACTCAACCCATATGGTCGCCACAGAAACACGCTTGGAACGGCAGCGGTTGTGGAATCGCTGCATCCAATCGGCCTGAGAGAACTCAGAGATGAATGGGGCGTCGAGAATGGTTGAGATACCGCAATCGACGTTGTCCCACGCTGCTTCCATAAGACAGCGGTATTCCAGGGGGCGAACCTTCTCGCGATAGAGGTCCGAGCTGCGATCGTGGGCCTCGCCGCCGAGTGCGATTAGGAGCTGATCGACGAGTGGTCGTGTGAGGGAGTCCTTGTCGAGGATCGGCCAGCCCGTCAACCCGCCCAGGAACTTGGCGAACTCGGACTTTCCTGATCCTGCGAACCCACCCACCAGTACGACAGACGGGGTGTCGATGGTGCCACCTGTCGTGCGTCGACTCCAGGCGTCTATGACTCGGTTGCGCAGGGCCTCGCTGTCGACGTCGGCCGTGCCTCCTCGGATGCTGCTTAGGGCATGGCGTACGGCTTGGGTCTGGTCGGGCATGTCACGTTCCACGGGTGCCGGGGCGGGTCCCATAGGGGCATCCTCTCCGGGCAGGGCTCCACGAAAGCCCAACTGGGCTTCGTTGCGGCGATAGAGGCGGCAGTACGCCCGGCGATAGTGAGGCCCGGGGTACACCGTTCCCTTCTCGTGCCCCCAGATCGTCTGGAAGTTGGCGGCAATGTTGAAGTTATGCCGCTCGGCGATCTCTCGCAGTTTCTCCCCCGTGTCTTCCAGAGTCAGCCCGAACTTTTCCCTGTGCTGGCGCAGGAGTTCGGGGTTCCAATCCGGGTGCTTGCGAGCCATCTGCCCCTCCTAGATAGCTACTCGGAGCCGCGAGTGTAGCGCTCCGCGTAGACGGGTGGAAATTCGTGATAGCGCATGTGTAAGTGGATGTGTAAATCCGCTGAGAGTTTGTCAGTTAGCCCCTCGTGATACCGATTTCCGCGTCGCTCCGGTGAACTATCAGTACGTTCCAGGGAGGAGGTGCTGATGCGTAACGGAAAGGGCAGGGCCGCCCAGCAGGAGCGGCCCCGGCTGACTTCACTCCGAGCCGCGACCCTTCTCCAGGGCGTCCAGCCGGGCGCGAAGGTCTCCCACCTCGGCTTTGAGGCTGTCGACCTGTTCTTGCAGATCGACGAGGGCGCCCTCGGGGCTCGCGAGCTTCGCGGCCTCGGTCGAACCAGCGGTGAGGAACGCTCCCTTCCCTTGGTGCGTCACCACGAGCCCGTCGCTGTTGAGCTGGCGGATCGCGGCACGCGCCACGGTGACGGTGACGCTGTACGCCCCCTGGATCTCAGCCAGGGACGGCAGCTTGCCCGCCGTGCTGAACTCGCCGGCCGCGATCCTCCGCCGGAGTTGCTCGGCAACCTGCTGATATGCGGGTTTGCCGGTCCACTCGACCATCTGCACCTCAAGTCTTGTCTCGGTCTCTGCCTCATAGTGCCCAAGCGTCACTGAGAGAGCCAGCGACTCCCCGGCCTTGTTCCCGGAGGGGCCTTGACGCACTCTGCCTCAGAGTGCACTCTGAGGCAGAGTCGTTCGGTGCTCGCCTGAACCGGCGGAGCCGAGCGGTCAGCAGTACCCGCACCAGCTGGACGCCTTGGGAAGGCGACGTTGTCGCACGCCCGGCGGGCTGGGAGTGGTTGTCCCTTGAGAACTGAACAGAGGACTGAGAACGAGTGATTTTGGCTGCTGATGCCCCCTCCCGGAGGCGTCAGCAGCAATGACCACTCGTCTTCGACAAGTGGTCGCTGTGCCTGTGGTTTCCGGGGCACGCGGCTTGCTCAGCACGTACCTGCCGGGCGGTTGCCTCTCGCCAAAAGACCGCGTCTGACCCGGCTCCCTTCGCTTCCAGGAGAGCACCATGCGTATGTACATCGGCGGTCATCAGGCCGTCAGCAGCACCGATTTCGTGGAACTCGCCCTCGGTACCCCGGTGGAGTTGTGGCTTGGGGTGGAGGGCGAGAGCGAGATGGAGCGCGCGGCCCGGTTGGACGCGGCGCGCGACATCCTCGCGGACAACCCGAGCCTGCCGGACGACGTGTCGCGGGTCGCCGCCGAGGCGATCGAGGTGTACGCGCCGGAGCTGTTCAACGTCGTCCCGCTGGTCCGGCCGGCCTCCCGCCGGAACCGTTCCCGGAAGGGAGCGGCGGCATGAGCGCCCGGGTGCCCTGGGGCCAGGAGTTGGTTCTCGTCTGGCTCGGCTCGCTGGTCGCTGTGGGCAGTGCCGCGGGCGCGGTTGCGGCCCACGAGCCGTGGCTGTTCGCCTCGGCCGCTCTCGGGTTCCTGATCCAGCACGTCGGTTGGGCGGCCCGGAACCGGAAGCTCTTCGGCGGTGCGCGATGACGAGCGCGACCAATACCGAGCGGTCGGCGGTGCCGCCGCTGACCCGTCCGGAGATGGGCCTCGCCGGTATCGGCGCGCTCGCCGCGGCCGGCGTCGGAGCATTGGGACTCATCTCCTCCTTCGACGCCGTTTCGGCCGCTGCGCTGCGGTGGGGTTTCGGTGAGCCGTGGATGCTGCCGGTCGGTATCGACGTGGCGATTCCGGTGTTCACCGTGGCCAATCTGCTGCTGATCCGGATGGACATGGCCCTGGCCTGGGTCAGGTTCGTTCCCTGGGTCCTCACTCTGGTCACCTGTGGTCTGAACGTGGCTGCTGGGCATGGGGTGTGGGCGAAGGTCGCGCACGGCACGATGCCGCTGCTGTGGGTGGTGTTTTCCGAGATCGGCGCGCACATCTACGCCGTACGGATCGGAGCTGCGACCGGCCGGCGGATGGACAAGATCCGTGCGTCCCGCTGGCTGCTGGCGTTCCCGTCCACGTTCTCTCTGTGGCGCAGGATGACGCTGTGGGAGATCACCTCCTACGCCGACGCTCTCGCCCGGGAGAAGGAGCGGCAGCTCGCCCGCGCGGACCTGCGCGAGCAGTACGGGCGCCGTTGGCGGTCGAAGACTCCACGGCGTGAGCGTGTCCTGCTCCGCCTCGGTGACCTCGCCCCGGAAGGGGCCGAGCCGCCCGAGCCGGTGGCGGTGGAGGAAGAGGCTCCGGCGTCGCCCGCGTCGCCGCAGGAGGCGGAGGAGCGGGCGCCGCGCAAGCGCCCGACCCGCACCAGGTCGAAGGCGTCGAAGGCGCCCCGGACAGCGGCTGAGCTGCTGGCCGAGGCCCACGCGCTGACGGCCGACTGGGCTGACAACGCGATCAATGCCGAGGCGATCCGTACCGCGCTGCGCTGCTCGGCCGCGAACTCCCGCACCGTGCGGGATGCGCTGCTTGCCGAGCGGGCCGAGGGCCGGCCGCTCCACTCCATCGAGACCGCCGAGACGGCCGAGGAGGTCGCCGCGTGAACACCCTCTTAACCGCCCTCGCAGCGGCCGGGCCGCTCGCGGCCGGATGGTCCGGCCATGTCCTGTGGCTCCGTCGTCGGCTCCACACTGCTCGCCGTGACCCGCTTACCGGGCTGCGGACCCGGGAGGGCTTCACCCGCCGCGCGACCGCGCTTATGCGCGATGAGCGGGCGGTGGTGATCCTGGCGGACGTCGACCACTTCAAGCAGATCAACGACCGTCACGGCCACGCGGCCGGAGACGTCCTGCTGAAGGTCACGGCCGAGCGGCTCGCTCACTACGTCGGCCGTGACGGTGTCGCTGGGAGGCTCGGGGGCGATGAGTTCGCTGCCGTCGTCATCGACACCCACGGCACGATCGCGGACCTCCTCGCCGTTCTTCACGGCGTGCTGGCCCGCCCCGCCGACGCCAGCAACCCGCAGGTGGCCACGACGGTGTCGCTCGGGTGGGTCCGGGCTGCCGACTACCGGGGCGAGGATCTGTCCGCGCTGCTGGGTCGGGCGGATGAGGCGATGTATGCGGCGAAGCAGGCGCGGGCTGGGGTTCGGCGGGCGGGGCTGGGGCGGCTGTTCGCCACGGTGGCCGGCCGCCGCTCCGGACGCCGAGGCGCCCGCACCGACGCTCCCGCGATCGTGGCGGCTGCCTGATGTCCCCGACGTTCGGTAAGTGCTTCGACCCGACCGGAGCGAAGTTCGGGATTCCGACCTACCCCTGGCGCTACGCCCCCGACGGTTACGCCACCCGCCGCCAGCTCCGCGCCCTCGGACTGCGCCCCGGGGGCCAGCCGGTGGCTGCTCAGGTCATGCGCCGGAGCCGCGGCCGCAAGACCGGTGTCCTGGTGGGCCACCTCTACCGGATCGACCTGGCCAAGCCCGTGCGGCCGATGACGTCGCGCAAGTGGGGTGCGCTCGCCCTGGCGATGCTCGCCCGCCGTACCTGCCCGCAGTGCCGCATGGATGCCGGATACGTCATCCCGACGTCGCTTGGCGCCTGCGTTCCCTGCGCCTACCCCGAGGAACAGCGCGCCGCTTGATCACGTGAGGGGTAGAAACCCTACCCCTCAACAAGGGGGTAGGAACCGTACCCCTTCTCCAGCCGAATCGGGCTGACGATTTCACCGTACGGGCCCGGTCGCCCACCTTCCACAGCATGCGTCCGGGCCCGCCGTTCCCTCCCGAGAGAAGGAAGCTTCAGTGAAGCACCCCGACGAAGAGAACGAGTTCTTCAGCCGACTCGAAGCCGACATGGCCACCGACTGGACGGCCGACGACGGGGCCGACGTGGTCGACCTCGACAAGGCCCGCACCGCCCGCAACGAGTCGGGCGACCGGTCGCCCGACCCGACCCGGAAGGAGTCCGGCCGCGAGTCGGGCGGCGCCGACCCGACGCGGTCGGGTACCGGGTCGGGTCCGGTGATGGTCGACGGTCCCGCCCCGGCGGGGATGGGATTCATGGACCGGGTCAGGGGCGCCAAGCGCCGCCCCATCGTGCCGATGTGGCTGAAGTCCACGGCGGAACTCAAGGCCGCCACGGGCTGGGTGGCCGGCCACTACGGCCACAAGGCCGGATATCACGCTCTGCGGTCACCGGTCTACGCGGCGCGGCTCGCGCTGCTGTCGCCGCGCGGTGCGGCGAAGTTCGTCGGCGGCACGATGCGCTGGGTCGCCGACAAGGAGGGCGAGCCGGTCCGGCTCGCGGCCGTGCGGCGCGAGGACGCGGGCGAGTACCTCAAGCTCTCCCGTCAGCGCGACGGCCGGGTCCGGCTGCGGACCCTGGTCGCCGTGCTCGGCTCCGTCATCGGCATGGGCGCCGCACTGGCCCTGTACGTGCTGGCGCCGGGGTGGCTTCAGACGGTGTCCCTCGGCGCGCTGCTGCTGGTGCTGGGGCACCTGGGCCGGGCCGAGGACGCGCCCGTCATCACCCGCGCGGTCGACCTGCCGCAGGTACAGCGCTTGACGTCGGACATTGTGGCCCGCGCGTTCGCCGCGCTGGGGATCGCGGAGATCAACAAGCACGCGGCCAAGGGCAAGCCGGGCATCGAGTTCAAGGCCCCGATCCAGCGCGACGGCAAGGGCTGGCGGGCCGACCTCGATCTCCCGTACGGGGTGACCGTCTCGGATGTGCTGGACCGCCGCGAACGGCTCGCGTCGGGTCTGCGCAAGTCGCTGGGCTGTGTGTGGCCCGAACCGGTCCCGGGCGAACACCCGGGTCGGGTGATGCTGTGGGTGGGCGACCAGGACATGGCCCGCGCTCCGCAGCCGTCGTGGCCGCTGCTCAAGTCCGGGACTACATCGTTGTTCAAGCCCGTCCCGTACGGCACCGACCCGCGCGGCCGGCAGGTCGGCTTCGACCTGATGTACGCGAACTTCCTGACCGGCGCCATGCCGGGCCGGGGCAAGACGTTCGCGCTGCGGATCCTGCTGCTCGCCGCCGCGATGGACCCGACCTGTGAGCTGCACACCTGGGAGTTCAAGGGCACCGGGGACTTCTCCTCCTTCCAGCCCATCTCCCACTCCTACGGCTCCGGCCCTGGAGACGACGCCACGGTCGAGGGCTGCGTGGAGGCGATGGAGTACGTCTACGGCGAACTCGACCGCCGCGCGAGGGTGATCAACGGGCTGCCCAAGGACATCTGCCCGGAGAACAAGGTCACCCCCGCCCTCGCGGCGAAGAAGTCCCTCGGCCTGCACCCGCTGGTGATGTCCATCGACGAGTGCCAGGAGGTGTTCACCCACGAGCGGTGGGGCAAGAAGGCCGCCGAACTGGCCACCGCGATCATCAAGCGCGGCCGCGCGCTGGGTGTGATCCTGCTGCTCGGCACGCAGCGCCCGGACGCCGATAGCCTGCCGAAGGCGATCAGCGCCAACGTCGGCATCCGGTTCTGTCTCCAGGTCATGGGCCAGCCTGAGAACGACATGGTCCTGGGCACCTCGATGTACAAGAACGGCATCCGGGCCACCTCGTTCACCGCCGATGACCTGGGCATCGGCTACCTGGTCGGTGCGGGGCCGAACCCGCAGATCGTCCGCTCCTACTACATCGACAACGCCCAGTCCGAAGTGATCTGCCAGACGGCCAAGGCCGCTCGGGCGGCGGCCGGCACCCTGCCCAACCCGGACGCGCCGAAGAAGGAGAAGGCCACAGACACCCTGCTGGCCGACATCCTCGCGGTCATCCCCGCCGATGAGGCCAAGGTCTGGAACGAGACCGTCGTGGAACGCCTCGCGGAGCTGCGGCCCGAGCGCTACGGCGACTGGGCCCGCATGAGCGGCGAGGAGCAGACCGCGCACCTGACCGGTGCGCTCAAGCCCTACGGCATCGCCGCCGGGCAGGTCGGTCGCCGCATCGACGGCAAGTTCGTCAACAAGCGCGGAATCAAGCGCGACGACATCACCACCACGGTCGCGGAGCGTAACCGAAACCGGGACGCGAGCTGACCGCCCGGGGCTGCTATCGATAGCGCGCGAACCCGCTATCGATAGCAGCCCCGATAGCGGCGCATATGGGTCCTGATCAGGCTGCTAGCACATAGCGGCTCACCTGCGAAAACCCCTGAATCCTGCCCTGGAGGCACCTTCATGCCCCCTGCCCTGCTCGCTATCGCACTCCCGCTCTTTGTCACGCTCGGTTACGCGGCTCTGTGTGCGGCCAGCCCGTTCGGCCAGTGCCGCAAGTGCGACGGACTCGGCTTCGCCCTCACGACAGACCGCAAGGGCAAGCCCAAGCGCGGCAAGCACTGCCGCCGCTGCCAGGGCCACGGCATCCGCATACGCCTCGGCCGCCACCTGTTCAACATCGCCGCCCGCATCCACCGCGACGGCACCCGCTAGCCCCACCAGTGAAGGAGGCCCCTCGTGGCCATCACCGTCTCGCTCGTCGCCCTGTTCGGACTCGTCCTGTTCTTCCTCCTCAAGTCCAAGACCGTCGGCTACGGCTCCGCGTTCGTCGCCATCATGTTCGGCTTCTTCCTCGCCTCCACCGGCGCGTCGGGGCCGATCAACGAACTCACTACCGCCGTCATCAGCGCCGTCAGCGACCTGTAGGGGGCGTCATGGAACCGATCACCGCCCGGCACTGGCTGGCCCTGGTCGCCCCCAAGGCGGCTCCGGCCGTGGCCACGTCCACGGTCCTGATCCTGGGGCGGATCTGGAACGCGAACGGTGCCGAACACTCCACCGGCAACGCCGCGTTGATGGTCGTCCTGGCCGCCGGGGCCGCGACGGCCGGCGCCTTCGCCTCGGCCGGACGCTCCGGCGACAGCGTGATTGCCGGGACCGCGTTCGCCAGCTCCGGCGCGCTGGCCCTGGCAGGAGTGGCCGGATACGCCGACGGCATCACGTTGCCGCTACTGCTGTGGGCGGTGACCACCGCCGTCGCCTACGGCCTGGCCGCCCGCTACTGGCGCACCGACCGCCGCGCCACCGTTGCGCACGACCGGCACGCCACGGAGCGGCGCGAAGAGCACGCGCACGTCGAGCGCGTCGAAGCGCTGCGCGCCGGGGCCCAGATAGAGGTCGCCCGCTCCGGCGCCGCCTACGCCGAGCAGCTCGCCACCGCGCTCATCACGCGTGCGGCCCTGCCCGGCTTCGACCTTGCCCAACTCACCAAGGCCGGGCTCCCCGAACTGCCCGCCAGCCACAACCCGCAGGAGGACTGATCCTCGTGTTCGAGATCCGCGTCATCTGCCTGCCCACCGACGCCAAGCGCGTCCTGGGCGCGCTTTCCGAGACGTTCACCACCGGCGCTGTGCGCCAGTACCCCAGCCGGAGCGATAAGCGCGTCCGCCTGTACATCACGGCCCAGCACAGCAAAGACACGGAGGCGTGGCCGACGCCGGAGGAGGCGTACGCGCTCGCCCCGAGCATCGTCAGCGAGATCGGATGGACCGCCCAGCGGGCGCGCGAGGCCCTGTGGCCCCTGCATCCGGGAGACGTGCGGGAGTTCTGGCTCCGTAAGGCCGCGCTGCTGGATCGCATCGCCCTGGACGACGGAACCGCGAGCGTCCGCACCGACGCCCCCGAGCTGGCGCTCAACGCTGCTCGCAGGCTCTTGGACGTCGACCGCGAGGGTGACGGGAACTACGGCGGCACCCCGTACTGGCCCGAGCACGCCGAGGCCATCTCCAACCCCCGCGGCTACGTCCGCCAGGAGTACGCCCACTGGGTCAAGCACCAGTAGATGCGCCCGGGGCGGTCGCCTCTCGCCAAAGACCGCGACCGCCCCGGTTCCCCAGTCCCTTCGCAGAAACAGGAGACCCCCAGCATGACAGCAACCCTCGCCCCGGCGCTGCTGCGCGCCGCCCTGGCCGCCGCTGAGCGCGGCTGGCCCGTCTTCCCCCTCCGCCCCGGCGACAAGCGGCCCGCCGGGCACCCCGAGCGGGATTGTCCCCGTACCGGCCGGTGCACCGAGGGGCACCGCACCCCCGAGCAGCGCGCCACCCTCGACCCCGGGCACATCACCACCTGCTGGCAGGCGGCCCCGTACAACGTCGGCATCGCCACCGGCCCCGCTCAGCTCGTGGTGGTCGACCTGGACCTCCCCAAGGACGACACCGACACCGCCCCGCCCGAGTGGGCGGGAATGGCCGATGGCTTGGACGTGTTCGCCGCGCTGTGCGAGCGCGCGGGGGAGCGGCTGCCGACCGAGACGCACACGGTCCGCACCCGCCGTGGCGGGCAGCACCTGTACTTCACCGCCCCCGAGGGAGAGACGCTACGCAGCACGGGCGGCACCCTGGGGTGGAAGGTCGACACCCGGGCCTGGGGCGGGTACGTGGTTGCCGCCGGCAGTCTCGTGGGCGGAGCGCCGTACGAGATCATTCACGACGCCCCTGTTGCCCCCCTCCCTGCGTGGCTCAGTGACCTGCTCACCCTCAAGCCCGCACCGGCCCCGATGCCGCTGGCGGAGCTGGCCGCCCGGATGCGCAACGCCACCGCCTACAGCACCACCGCCATGCGGGGGGAACTGGAGAAGGTGCTGTCCGCCCGAGAGGGCGGTCGTAATCGGTCGGTGTACTTCGCCGCCTACGCCCTCGCCCGGCTGATCCGCACGGGCGACCTGACCGAGACCGCCGTCACCAGCGAGCTGATGAGCGCCGGGCAGTCCATCGGCCTGGCCGCCCCCGAGTGCCGCACTGCGATCCGCTCCGGTCTCGTCCGGGGCGGTGCCGGGGAGGCGAGCGCGGCATGAGCACACAGCCTGTTGACAGCTCCGAACTGTGGGCCGGATTCGAGGCACTGGACGCGGCCGAGGCGGCAGGGACGCCGTGGGAGGAGCCGATCCCGCTCACCGCGCGCCGCGAACTGCCGCCCTTCCCCACTGAGGTCTTCCCTGCCTGGCTCGGAGACTTCGTAAGGGGTGTGGCGGAGGAGACGCAGACCGCCGTAGACGCGGCGGGATCGCTCGCTCTTGCGGTCTTGTCGACCGCTGCCGGAGGCCGTGCCGTCGTGCAGGTCCGTGGCCGATGGCGAGAGCCCACCAACGTCTTCGTGGTCATGGCGCTACCCCCGGGCAGCCGCAAGTCAGCGGTCTTCGGCCTGATGACTGATCCGCTGTACAAGTGCGAAAAACTGCTGGTATCAGCTGCGGCCGGAGCCATCATCGAAGCCGAACTCACGGCGAAACTCGCCAAGGAGGTCGCGGACAACGCAGCCGCCAAAGCGGCCCGTGCCGAGGCCGACAAGCGCGATCTGCTCGTAGCGGAGGCCATCAGCCTTGCGCAGGCTGCCGAGTCCATCACCGTGCCCACCAAGCCTCGCTTGCTGGCCGACGACGCGACCCCGGAGGTCATCGCCTCGCTGCTGGCCGAACAGGGCGGCAGGCTCTCCGTCATGTCTGCCGAAGGCGGCATCTTCGACATCATCGCCGGACGCTACTCCGGCACCCCCAACATGGAGGTCTTCCTCAAGGGGCAGGCGGGCGACCGGCTGCGCGTCGACCGCCGAGGACGTGAGGAGTTCATCGATTCCCCCGCCCTCACGATGGGCCAGACAGTTCAGCCCTCCGTCCTGGAGGACATCAGCCGCATCAAGGGAGCAGGAGACAGGGGACTGCTGGGCAGGTTCCTCTACTCCCTGCCCGAAGACCTTGTGGGCTATCGGGAAGTCCTCCCACAGCCCTTGCCGGAGGACGTGGCCGATGTCTATGAGCAACGCATCACCGCGCTGACCATGTCCCTCGCAGGCTGGACGGACCCCGCCGTTCTCCAGCTCACGTCGGAGGCAAACGAGACGCTCGCCGCCTACGAGGCACGACAGGAGCCCCGGCTCCGCAAGCGCGGCGGGGACCTCGGGCATATCCGGAACTGGGCCGCGAAATTGGGCGGCGCGACCTGCCGCCTCGCGGCACTGCTCCACCTCGCCACGCACACCGAGAACGGACACACCCAGCCCATCACCGCCGACACCATGCGCAACGCGGTCAAGCTCTCGGACTACTTCACCGGCCACGCCCTCGCCGTCTTCGACCTCATGGGCGCCGACCACACCGCCAACCGCGCCCACGCCGTGCTGGAGCTGTTGCGCACCCAGCAGTGGAGCGAGGTCAGCAAGCGCGACCTCATGGTCAAGCTCTCCCGCTCGGAGTTCCCCACCGTCGCGGACCTCGACCCCGCGCTGAACCTGCTGGAAGACCACGGGTACATCCGCTGCCAGCCCGTTCTACGCACCGGAGGCAGGGGCCGGCCGCCGTCCCCGCGCTACCTCATCCACCCCCAGTTGAGCGACCCCGCCATCTGAGCCCCCGCCACAGAAACCACGGAATCACAGAAATAGCCCAGCCCCACCCCTGACGTGCACAAACGTCCCACGCGAGGGTGGACAGGCGACTGCCACGGAAACCCACAGAAGAGCCACACAAATACGAGCCCAATCCGGCCCGTCTATTTCTGTCGGACTTCCTGTCGTTTCTGTGGCAGCCCACCCCGCCTGGCGTTCGCGCAGGTCAGATCATCTGCTCGGGGTTTCTGTGTATTTCGTGGTTTCTGTGGCGGCTCCCAGACGCTCTGCTCCCGAACTGCCCTTGCCCTCTCGCCCGAGGAGGAGTCGTGGCCAAGCCGCGCGACGAGATGTTGTCCATCCCTCAAGTCATCGAAGAGATCGGAGTACCGCGAGCGACGTTCTACCGCTGGCGGCAGCTCAGGAAGGGCCCGAAGGCCATCAAGCTCCCGAACGGCACGGTGCGAATCCGGCGCTCAGAACTGGACCGCTGGATCGCAACCCGAGAGGAAGCCGCGTGACCTACCGCAAGACCAGCGAGTCCCCGGGCGCCCGCAACAGCGGGCGCCCGCCCGCCGCCGACGAGCCGACCCTCTCCACCGACGTACGCATTTGGAAGATCAGCAAGATCTCCAGCAAGAAGGCTCCCTACCAACTCCGTTGGGTGGTGGCCGGCAAGGTTTGCCATGCCTCCTTCGCCACAGTGACCCTGGCGGACAGCCGCCGCTCCCAGCTGTGGCAGGCCATGCAGAAGGGCGAGGCATTCGACGTGGAGTTCGGCCTGCCGGAGTCTGAACTCCGGGCAGCTGCCGCGAAAGAGAACGCCCGGCCTGATCCGTCGTGGTGTGACTTCAGCCGTGAGTACATGGCTCTCCGGTGGCGTACGGCAGCGGCCAAAACCCGCGAGGGCCTGGCCGACAGCCTGGCCACGGTGGCACTCGCCATGGTGGAGGAGGGGAAGAAGGCGCCTACGCCAGAGGAGACGCGGCTGGCGATGCGCTGGGCTGTCGTACCCGCACACAAGGGCGAGGGCCCTCCGGAGGAGCTGGCGGCTGCCTGGGCGTGGCTCCAGAGCCGCTCGCTTCCTCTGTCGTCCCTTGCCGATCCCAAAGTGGTGCGGGATGTCCAGTACCGGCTCTCGTTCAAGCTGGACGACACCCCGGCAGCGGGGGAGACGTACAAGCGCCGGCGCCGTGGCTTCAACACGGCCATGGAGTACGCCATTGAGTGCGGGTACCTGGGGGAGAACCCTCTCTTGGGAGTGAAGCGCAAGGGGTCCACCAAGGGCGATGTAGTGGACCCCCGGGTCGTGGTCAACGCTGTGCAGGGCGAGCAGCTCCTCACGGCCGTCTCGTACGTGGGGTCCGTTCACCGGAACCGCGGGCGTCGACTCGTAGCCTTCTTCGCCTGCCAGCTGTACGCGGCGATGCGGCCGGCCGAGGCGGTGGGGCTGCGGAAGAAGGACTGCTACCTCCCGGAGAAGGGATGGGGGACGCTCACCCTTAAGGAGACCCGGCCGGTGTCCGGCAAGAGGTGGACGGACTCGGGGCAGCGCCACGACAAGCGCGGGCTCAAGTCCCGGGAGCCCAAGGCGGACCGGCCGGTCCCGATCCCTCCGCCACTGGTCGCCTTGCTCTCCGCGCACATAGCGGAGTTCGGAACGGCGAAGGACGGCCGGCTCTTCGCCAACGAGCGCGGCGCCGTGCTCGGCACGTCCAGCTACTGGAGGGTCTGGCAGGAGGCCCGGCCGATCGCCCTCCCGCCGGAGAAGGTGGATTCCCCGCTCGCCCACAGGCCGTACGACCTACGGCACACCTGCATCACGAACTGGCTGAACGCGGGGGTCCCCGTCGCCGAAGTGGCCCGCCGCGCGGGCAACTCGCCCGAGGTCATCCATCGCCGGTACGAAGGCTGCATCGACGGCCATGAGGAGCTGAACAACAAGAAGATCGAAAAGGCCATGGGGTGGGCGCCGGACGCCCAGTGAGGGCCGCGAGAGCTCACACGCTACTCACACACAACCAGTGATAGACAACGACAAAGAGCCGGACCCAGTAGGACTGGGTCCGGCTCTCAATGTCTGGCACTTCCACAGGTCAGCGGCTTGATCACGCTGTTCCGGCTTCTGTGCCCCCGGCAGGATTCGAACCTGCGCACACGGCTCCGGAGGCCGTTGCTCTATCCCCTGAGCTACGGGGGCGTTCGTCGCGTTCGGCGGCGACGGGTAGAACCCTACCAGCATCCGAGCCGTGCCTGTGAACAGGTATTTCCGTCGAGTCACCGACCCCCCGTTCCCCCTCACGGGTCGGAAGTGGGCAAAACCCGGACGCAGCCACTTCCGGCGACCTACTCTCGTCGTGTGTCAGGCATGTCCGGTCGGGTGCTCGTTGTCGATGACAACCGGGTGATCCGGCAGTTGATCAGGGTCAATCTCGAGCTTGAGGGCTTCGAGGTCGTGACCGCGGCCGATGGTGCCGAGTGTCTGGATGTCGTGCATCAGGTGCAGCCTGATGTCGTCACCCTCGACGTCGTCATGCCCCGGTTGGACGGGTTGCGTACCGCCGAGAGACTGCGGTCCGATCCGCGAACCAGTCATCTGCCGGTCGCCATCGTCAGTGCCTGCACCCAGTACGAGATGGACAGCGGTGTCGCCGTCGGCGTCGACGCCTTCCTCGCCAAGCCCTTCGAACCCGCCGAGCTCGTACGCGTCGTACGCAAGCTCATGCACCGCGACGGGCGGCAGCCCGGACAGCGGCGTGGCGGACAGGAGGGGCCGTCGGGGGTCGAGGGAAGACACGTCGAAGGTAGACCGGTCGAGGGTAGACACGTCGACGGGACCCACGGCGACGGAAGACCCCCCGGCGACACCCACGACGACGGTCGTTGCGACACCCGGTCCGACACCCGCCCCGACGGTGGCCGTCGTGGCGCAGGGCGTGCCGGTAGTAGCTGTCCCTAGTGGTCTTGGTGACCGCATCGCGAAACCGGTTCGCGTTCCGACCCCCCTTCTCCCATACGCTTGTCCCGTGACCCCCGCGGACCTCTCCCTCACCGTGCTGCACGCCGTGCGCCGTGCGGTCGACGACGGTGTGCTCCACGTCGAGGTCCCCCAGCGCGTCACCGTCGAGCGGCCCCGGCCCGGGGGGCGTGGCGACTACGCCAGTAACGTCGCCCTCACCCTCGCCCGCGCCGCCCACCGCCCGCCCCTCGATGTCGCCGCGATCCTCCGCGACCGGCTCCACTCGAGCCCCGGCATCGCCGCCGTCGAGATCACCGGGCCCGGCTTCCTCAACTTCAGCCTCGACGCCAGTGCCCAGCAGGAGCTCGTGCGGGAGATCCTCAGGCTCCGTTCGCGGTACGGGTGGCTCCAGCCCAGCGGGCAGGTCGCGCAGCCCGTCCACCGTGCCGACGTCCGGGCCGCCGTCACCGCCGATGCCGCACGGCGGATCCTCGTCTCCCAGGGGTACCTCGTCCGCACCGCCTGCGAGGACGCCGCCGACCCCGACTGGGCCCTGTTGGGGGTACGCATCGAGGCTCAGGGCGCGCGGGGGTACCTGGCCACCGACATCGCCCCTCTTCCCGTTCCCCTCAGCCCCCGCGAGCTCGTCCATACCCTCGGTGTCGACGCCGCCCGGTGGGGGCTTCTCTCCGTCGTCGGCCATGACCACGCCCGGGTCGGTGACGAGCTGCTCCGGCAGCACGAGGACAACCCCCTCTTCCGCGTCCGGTACGCCCACTCCCGTGCCCGCGCCCTGACGAGGAACGCCGAACAGCTCGGGTTCCACAGCGAGCCCGGCCGTCACATCGACGACCTCCTCCTCACCCGCGTCCTCGGCGACCACCCCGCCGTCCTCGCGGCCGCCGCCCGCCATCGCGCCCCCGATCGGGTCGCCCGGCATCTCGAAGTCGTCGCCGACGCGCTGCTCGACTTCCAGCACACCGTCCTGCCCCTCGGCGACGAGAAACCCTCGGCCGCCCACCGCTCCCGGCTCGCGCTCGCCGAAGCCGCCGGGGTGGTGCTCGCCGGTGGCCTCTCCCTGCTCGGCATCAGCGCACCCGACCAGATTTGAAAGATGCAGACATGAGCCGTTCCGCCCACCCCGCCGGGCCCCGCCACGCCGACGTCCTCCCCGAAGGGCACTACACGGCGCCGCCCGCCGACCTCAATGCCCTCGACCCCAAGGTGTGGGCTCGGACCGTCAGTCGTAACGCGGAAGGGCAGGCCACCGTCGCCGGGCTCTCCGTCACCGAGCTCGCCGAGGAGTTCGGCACTCCCGCCTACTTCCTCGACGAGGCCGACTTCCGCGCCCGCTGCCGCGCCTGGGCCGACGCCTTCGGGTCCGACGCCGACGTCTTCTACGCCGGCAAGGCCTTCCTCTCCCGCGCCGTCGTCCGGTGGCTCACCGAGGAGGGGCTGAATCTGGATGTGTGCTCCGGAGGGGAGCTGTCCACCGCCCTCTCCGCCGGTATGCCCGCCGAGCGCATCGCCTTCCACGGCAACAACAAGAGCGAAGAAGAGATCCAGCGCGCCATCTCCGTCGGTGTCGGGCGGATCGTTCTCGACTCCTTCCAGGAGATCGTTCGCGTCGCCCACATCGCCCAGTCCCTCGGCAAGCGGCAGCGCGTCCAGATCCGTGTGACCGTCGGCGTCGAGGCGCACACCCACGAGTTCATCGCCACCGCCCACGAGGACCAGAAGTTCGGCATCGCCCTCGCCGGGGGACAGGCGGCCGAAGCCGTCCGGCGTGCCCTCTCCCTCGACGGGCTCGAGCTCATCGGGATCCACTCCCACATCGGGTCCCAGATCTTCGACATGGCCGGCTTCGAGGTCTCCGCGCGGCGCGTCGTCCAGCTCCTCGCCGAGGTGCGCGACGAGCACGGCGTCGAGCTCCCCGAGATCGACCTCGGCGGCGGCCTCGGCATCGCCTACACCTCCGACGACGACCCCCGCGAGCCGCACGACATCGCCAAGGCCCTCAAGGAGATCGTCACGCGGGAGTGCGAGGCCGCCCGCCTCGCCACGCCGCGCATCTCCGTCGAGCCCGGGCGTGCCATCGTCGGGCCCACCGCCTTCACGCTGTACGAGGTCGGGACCGTCAAGCCGCTCGAGGGGCTGCGGACGTATGTGAGCGTCGACGGCGGTATGTCGGACAACATCCGTACCGCGCTGTACGACGCCGAGTACAGCGTCGCTCTCGTCTCCCGGACGAGTGACGCCGCGCCCATGCTCGCCCGTGTCGTCGGCAAGCACTGCGAGAGCGGCGACATCGTCGTACGGGACGCGTTCCTGCCCGCCGACGTCGCGCCCGGCGATCTCCTCGCCGTACCGGCCACCGGCGCCTACTGCCGGTCCATGGCCAGCAACTACAACCACGCACTCCGCCCGCCCGTCGTCGCCGTCCGCGACGGCGAGGCGCGCGTGATCGTTCGGCGTGAGACGGAGGAAGATCTCCTGCGCCTCGACGTCGGGTGATGAAATAGATGTCTCAGGATCCGGACGAGGGGCAGAAACCCTCGTCCGGTGAGTGAGACTGGTCCAACCGTAGAGATACGAAGCAGTACGAAGGAAACGAGGTCGGATGATGCGTACGCGTCCGCTGAAGGTGGCGCTGCTGGGCTGTGGAGTGGTCGGCTCAGAGGTGGCGCGCATCATGACGACGCACGCCGACGACCTCGCCGCGCGCATCGGCGCCCCGGTCGAGCTCGCCGGCGTCGCGGTCCGCCGCCCGGACAAGGTCCGGGCCGGCATTCCCGCCGAGCTGATCACCACCGACGCCACCGCCCTGGTCAAACGGGGCGACATCGACGTCGTCGTCGAGGTCATCGGCGGTGTCGAGCCCGCCCGCACGCTGATCACCACCGCCTTCGAGCACGGCGCCTCCGTCGTCTCGGCCAACAAGGCGCTCCTCGCCCAGGACGGCGCGAGCCTGTACGCCTCCGCCGAGGAGCACGGCCAGGACCTCTACTACGAGGCCGCCGTCGCCGGTGCCATCCCGCTGATCCGGCCGCTGCGCGAGTCCCTCGCCGGCGACAAGATCAACCGCGTCATGGGCATCGTCAACGGGACCACCAACTTCATCCTCGACAAGATGGACACGTCGGGGGCCGGGTACAGCGAGGCGCTCGACGAGGCCACCGCCCTCGGGTACGCCGAGGCCGACCCCACCGCCGACGTCGAAGGGTTCGACGCCGCCGCCAAGGCTGCCATCCTCGCAGGGATCGCCTTCCACACGCGCGTGCGTCTCGACGACGTGTACCGCGAGGGCATGACCGAGGTCACCGCCGGCGACTTCGCCTCCGCCAGGCAGATGGGCTGCACCATCAAGCTGCTCGCGATCTGCGAGCGGGCCGCCGACGGCGAGTCCGTCACCGCGCGCGTGCACCCGGCGATGATCCCGCTGAGCCACCCGCTCGCCTCCGTCCGCGAGGCCTACAACGCGGTCTTCGTCGAGGCAGAGGCCGCCGGGCAGCTCATGTTCTACGGCCCCGGCGCCGGCGGCGCTCCGACCGCCTCCGCCGTCCTCGGCGACCTCGTCGCCGTGTGCCGCAACAAGCTCGACGGGGCCACCGGCCCCGGGGAGTCCGCGTACACCCAGCTGCCCGTGAGCCCCATGGGCGACGTGGTGACGCGGTACCACATCAGCCTCGACGTGGCCGACAAGCCGGGTGTCCTCGCCCAGGTCGCGACGGTCTTCGCCGAGCACGGCGTGTCGATCGACACCGTCCGTCAGCAGGGCAAGGACGGCGAGGCCTCCCTCGTCGTCGTCACCCACCGCGCGCCCGACGCCGCCCTCTCCGGGACCGTCGAGGCGCTGCGCAAGCTCGACACCGTGCGCGGTGTCGCCAGCATCATGCGTGTTGAAGGGGAGTAAGGACCCATGACCAGCAAGGGCACCCACCAGTGGCGCGGCATCATCGAGGAGTACCGGGACCGCCTTCCGGTCACGGACACGACGCCGGTCGTCACGCTCCGTGAGGGCGGTACGCCGCTCGTTCCCGCTCAGGTCCTCTCCGAGCGCACGGGCTGCGAGGTGCACCTCAAGGTCGAGGGCGCCAACCCCACCGGTTCCTTCAAGGACCGCGGCATGACCATGGCCATCTCCAAGGCCAAGGAGGAGGGCGCGCAGGCCGTCATCTGCGCGTCCACCGGCAACACCTCGGCGTCCGCCGCGGCTTACGCGGTGCGCGCCGGCATGGTGTCCGCCGTCCTCGTGCCGCAGGGCAAGATCGCGCTCGGCAAGATGGGCCAGGCCCTCGTGCACGGCGCGAAGATCCTCCAGGTCGACGGCAACTTCGACGACTGCCTCGACCTGGCCCGCGCGCTGTCGGACAACTACCCGGTCGCGCTGGTCAATTCCGTCAACCCGGTCCGTATCGAGGGGCAGAAGACCGCCGCCTTCGAGATCGTGGACATGCTGGGCGACGCGCCCGACATCCACGTCCTGCCCGTGGGCAACGCCGGCAACATCACGGCGTACTGGAAGGGGTACCGCGAGTACGCCGCCGACGGCCTCGCCACCCACCGCCCGCGCATGTGGGGCTTCCAGGCCTCCGGCTCCGCGCCGCTCGTGCGCGGTGAGGTCGTCAAGGACCCGTCGACGATCGCCACCGCGATCCGGATCGGCAACCCCGCCTCGTGGGACTACGCGATCGCCGCGCGCGACGAGTCCGGTGGCTTCATCGACGAGGTGACGGACCGTGAGATCCTGCGCGCGTACCGGCTGTTGGCCGCGCAGGAGGGCGTCTTCGTCGAGCCCGCCTCCGCCGCCTCCGTCGCCGGTCTGCTGAAGGCCGCCGAGCAGGGCAAGGTCGACCCGGGGCAGCGGATCGTCTGCACCGTGACCGGCAACGGCCTGAAGGACCCCGACTGGGCCGTCGCCGGCGCGCCCCAGCCGGTCACCGTCCCGGTCGACGCCGCCGCGGCAGCCGAGCGCCTCGGCCTCGCGTAACCCCGTCGCGGGCCGTGCGTAAACCCCGCGCAGGCCACGCGCAACCCCGCGTTGGACCCGCGCAGACCCCGCGCGACCCCGCGCAAGAAGGTCGTAAGTCCCTGAAGTCTGGCCGGAAACGCCTCTCCGGGAGTCCCCGGAGAGGCAAACCCGACCAGGAACGTACATAGGCGCACAGCAAGGCTTGCGACACGCATCGTGCGCCTCCTGTGCGCCCTATGTCGCCACAGAACCTTCCTTCGATAGGCTGTACCGAACCCGCCCCGTTGCATATGCGCGGTGTCGTTGCCGTTGTCGCCCCCGAGGCAGAAACGGCCCCCGGGTTTCCGTGTACTTCTCTTGAAATCCCGTAGTCGCAAGTCAAGGAGAGTCATCGAGCGATGGCCGGTCCCGCCTTCCGCGCCGCCGCCGTACGGGTGCGCGTTCCCGCCACCAGCGCCAACCTCGGCCCGGGCTTCGACGCCTTCGGCCTTTCGCTGGGTCTCTACGACGACGTCGTCGTCCGGGTCGCCGACTCCGGGCTGCACATCGACATCGCCGGCGAAGGCGCCGACACGCTCCCGCGCGACGAGAGCCACCTGCTCGTACGCTCCCTGCGTACCGCCTTCGACCTGCTCGGCGGACAGCCGCGCGGCCTCGAAGTCGTCTGCGCCAACCGCATTCCGCACGGCCGCGGCCTCGGCTCCTCCTCCGCCGCCATCTGCGCCGGCATCGTCGCCGCCCGCGCCGTGACCATAGGCGGCGACAGCCGCCTCGACGAGGCGGCCCTCCTCGAACTCGCCACCGAGATCGAGGGACATCCCGACAACGTCGCCGCCTGTCTGCTCGGCGGCTTCACGCTCGCCTGGACCGAGTCCGGTGCCGCGCGGGCGATCAGGATGGATCCCTCGGATTCCATCGTTCCGGTGGTTTTCGTCCCCGGGAAGGCCGTCCTGACCGAGACCGCGCGCGGTCTGCTGCCGCGCACCGTCCCGCACGTCGACGCCGCGGCCAACGCCGGCCGCGCCGCGCTCCTGGTCGAGGCGCTCACCCGCCGCCCCGAGCTGCTGCTCTCGGCCACCGAGGACCGGCTGCACCAGGAGTACCGGGCCCCCGCGATGCCGGAGAGCATCGCCCTTGTGAACCGGCTGCGGGCGGACGGAGTCCCCGCCGTCATCTCCGGCGCGGGCCCCACGGTGCTCGCGCTGGCCGAACACGGGACGGCCGACAAGGTCGCCCGACTGGCGGGCGAGGGATGGGCCGCGAACCGGCTCGACCTCGATGTGTCCGGAGCGAGTGTTCTGCCGCTCGCGCCCTAGGGACACGTGATTGCCGGTGAGGGAGAGGGGGAATGTTTGTTGGAGCCGGTAGTGTTAACCTCAAGTCAGCACCCGGCGCCTTTGTGGCGCGGTGCTGAGTGTCCCTATCAGGGACCACCGATTCTTCCGGGAGCCTCCCCAACTGCCTGAGCAGCCCGCCTGAGCAGTTTCGAGCACGCTCCGGAACCGGCACGACACCCCTCGCTCATCCTGTGTGAGGGCCGAGCTAGGGGGCCTCGGGCCGGACCCAAGCACGTTTTTTCTCTTCCGCCGTACCCGGCGGGACCACCGCCCCGACACGGTCCACAAGCCAGGACCGTTGTCGGACAGCACAACCGGTCGCCGAGCCAGATGGCCGACGTCCGCTCCAGGGAAGGACCCTTCGTGAGCGACACCACCGATCTGATGGGCGTGACTGCCGACAACACGGTCGACACTTCCGCGCCCGCCGCAGGTGCTGCCACTGGCACCACCGCACGGCGCCGCCGCTCCGGCACCGGCCTTGACGGCATGGTCCTGGCCGAGCTGCAGCAGGTCGCGTCCGGCCTCGGCATCAGGGGCACCGCGCGGATGCGCAAGAGCCAGCTGATCGAGGTCATCAAGGAGGCGCAGGCCGGTGGCGGTTCTTCCGCCCCCGCCAAGGCCGCCGCCGACACGGCTGAGACCAAGCCGAAGCGCCGCGCCACCTCCAAGGCCCGTACGGTCGACGCCGCCGCCGAGCCCGCCCCCGCGCAGGCGGAGAAGGCCGAGAAGGCCGTCGCCCAGCAGCAGATCGACATCCCGGGGCAGCCTGCCTCCGAGGACCAGCCGGCCGGCGAGCGCCGCCGCCGTCGGGCCACCGCGCCCGCCGGCAGCCCGGAGGCCGAGTCCGCGCAGGCCGTCAAGACCGAGACCAAGGCCGACACCCGGACGGACTCCCGAACCGAGTCCCGTACGGACGCGTCCGCCGAGGCCAAGGCCGAGACCGCCGTCGACACCGCCGAGGGCCGCGGCCGCCGTGACCGCGGCGATCGTGGCGAGCGCCGTGACCGTGGCGAGCGCGGCGAGCGTGGCGACCGCCAGCGCGACCGCCGTGACCGCGGTGGCAAGGCCGACGAGCAGCAGGGCGGTGGCCAGGGCGGCCAGCGCCAGCAGCGTCAGGGCGGCGGCCAGCAGCAGAACACCGGCCCGCAGGACGACTTCGACGACGAGGGCGGCCGTCGTGGCCGTCGCGGACGCTACCGCGACCGCCGTGGCCGTCGCGGGCGTGACGAGTTCGCGCCGAACGAGCCGCAGGTCGCCGACGACGACGTCCTGATCCCCGTCGCGGGCATCCTGGACATCCTCGACAACTACGCGTTCATCCGGACCTCCGGCTACCTGCCCGGCCCGAACGACGTGTACGTCTCCCTCGCCCAGGTCCGCAAGAACGGCCTGCGCAAGGGTGACCACGTCACCGGCGCCGTGCGTCAGCCGAAGGAGGGCGAGCGCCGCGAGAAGTTCAACGCGCTGGTCCGCCTGGACTCCTCGAACGGCATGGCCGCCGACTCCGGTCGCGGTCGCCCCGAGTTCAACAAGCTGACCCCGCTCTACCCGCAGGACCGGCTCCGTCTGGAGACCGACCCGGGCGTGCTGACCACGCGGATCATCGACCTCGTGGCGCCGATCGGCAAGGGCCAGCGAGGCCTGATCGTGGCCCCGCCGAAGACCGGCAAGACCATGATCATGCAGGCGATCGCCAACGCGATCACCATCAACAACCCCGAGTGCCACCTGATGGTCGTCCTGGTCGACGAGCGTCCGGAAGAGGTCACCGACATGCAGCGGTCGGTCAAGGGCGAGGTCATCTCCTCGACCTTCGACCGCCCGGCCGAGGACCACACCACGGTCGCCGAGCTGGCCATCGAGCGCGCCAAGCGTCTCGTGGAGCTGGGTCACGACGTGGTCGTCCTGCTCGACTCGATCACCCGCCTGGGACGTGCGTACAACCTCGCCGCCCCGGCCTCCGGCCGCATCCTGTCCGGTGGTGTCGACTCGACCGCGCTCTACCCGCCGAAGCGCTTCTTCGGTGCCGCGCGCAACATCGAGGACGGCGGCTCGCTGACCATCCTGGCCACCGCGCTGGTCGACACCGGCTCGCGCATGGACGAAGTGATCTTCGAGGAGTTCAAGGGCACCGGCAACATGGAGCTCAAGCTCGACCGGAAGCTCGCCGACAAGCGCATCTTCCCGGCCGTCGACGTCGACGCCTCGGGTACGCGTAAGGAAGAGATCCTGCTCGGCAGCGACGAGCTGGCCGTCACCTGGAAGCTGCGTCGCGTGCTCCACGCGCTCGACCAGCAGCAGGCGATCGAGCTGCTGCTCGACAAGCTCAAGCAGACGAAGTCGAACGGCGAGTTCCTGCTCCAGATCCAGAAGACGACTCCTGGCGGGAACAACGACTGAGGTATGACCTCCGTCACACGACGGGGGCCGGCCCCAGGGCCGTAACCCCGCCGTGACCTGGATCGACGTCCGCGCCCACCGTGCCCCGCACGGTGGGCGCGGTGCGTTGCGGGCCGTCGCTCTACGAAACCTCACAGGTTCCCGTGCAACCCTTCCGGGCGCATGTCCGTCACAGAAGGTGAAACTAGGACCTGAGGTAGGAAATGACCGAGCAGAGCAAGAGCGGACGAATACGGCCCAACGGCCGCCGCCGCAAACAGCCCGCCAAGGGCCGCCGCGCGGTGACCGTCGCCGCCTGGAGCACGGCCGCGCTCATCGTGGTCGGCGGCTCCGGACTCGGTTACGTCTACTTCAAGCTCAACGGCAACCTCCAGGGCGTCGACATCAACGCCAAGCTCGGCACCGACCGCCCCAAGAACGTCGACAACGGCTCCATGGACATCCTCGTCCTCGGCTCCGACTCCCGCTCCGGTGACAACGGCGCGTACGGCAAGGACGAGGGCGGTGCCCGCTCCGACACCGCGATGGTCGTGCACGTCTACGAGGGCCACAAGAAGGCCAGCGTCGTCTCCATCCCCCGCGACACCCTGATCGACCGCCCCGCGTGCGTCGACGAGCGGGGCACCCGCGTCCCGAGCGCCGAGCGGGCCATGTTCAACACCGCGTACGAGGTCGGCGGGCCGGCCTGCGCCGTGAAGACCGTCGAGTCGATGTCCGGCATCCGCATGGACCACTACATCGAGGTCGACTTCACCGGCTTCAAGAAGCTGATCGACAAGCTCGGCGGCGTCGAGATCACCACCACCGAGGCCATCAAGGACTCCAAGAGCCACCTGAACCTCGCCCCGGGCACGCACACCCTGAACGGCGAGCAGTCCCTCGGCCTGGTCCGTACCCGCAAGAGCGTCGGCGACGGCAGCGACCTCGGCCGCATCCAGCTCCAGCAGGCGTTCATGAAGGCCTTCATCGACCAGGTCAAGGACGTCGGCGTCTTCTCGAACCCGAAGAAGCTCCTCGACATCGCCGACACCGCCACCAAGGCCATCACCCCCGACTCCGAGCTCGACTCGGTCAACGAGCTGATGGGCTTCGCCGAGGGACTCGCGGGGCTCGGCGCCGACGACGTCCACATGGTCACCATGCCGGTCGAGTACGACCCCGCGGACCCGAACCGGGTCATACCCCTGGAAGCCCAGTCCCGGCAGGTCTGGCAGGCGCTCAAGGCCGACAGGCCCATCCCCGCCTCCGCGACGAAGGACACCGCCACGGGCAAGGCCGACGGCCTGGTGAAATAGCCCGGAATAGTTTCACGCGGGACCCGGTTTTGGGAGATACGGCCGGTCCTGGCAGACTGGTACGTCGGCCCCGGTTCACGCACGTGCATCCCGCACAGCGACCCGGGCGCCCTCCCGAAACTAGGAGACACCTTGAAGCGCGAGATCCACCCCCAGTACGTCGACACCCAGGTCAGCTGCACCTGTGGCGCGTCGTTCACCACTCGTAGCACCCTGACCGAGGGCACCATCCGTGCCGAGGTCTGCTCCGAGTGCCACCCGTTCTACACGGGCAAGCAGAAGATCCTCGACACCGGCGGCCGCGTCGCCCGCTTCGAGGCCCGCTTCGGCAAGGCTGCGGCCAAGAAGTAGCACGTCACTGCGCCGGTCCTTGGTCGCTCCCGCTGGGGGCACCCGGACCGGCGCTTTGCCGTCCCCGCAGTCCTTTCGTACGAAAACCAGGAGCCATCGATGTTCGAGGCGGTCGAGGAACTGATCGGCGAGCACGCCGATCTGGAGAAGAAGCTCGCTGACCCTTCGGTCCACACGGACCAGGCCAACGCGCGCAAGCTGAACAAGCGTTACGCCGAGCTGACCCCGATCATCGCCGTCTACCGTTCGTGGAAGCAGCACGGTGACGACATCGAGACCGCCCGCGAGCTGATGCACGACGACCCCGACTTCGCGGCCGAGGTCAAGGAGCTGGAGAAGCAGCGCGAGGAGCTGACCGACAAGCTGCGGCTGCTGCTCGTCCCGCGCGACCCCAGCGACGACAAGGACGTCATCCTGGAGATCAAGGCCGGCGCGGGCGGCGACGAGTCCGCCCTGTTCGCCGGCGACCTGCTCCGGATGTACCTGCGCTACGCCGAGCGCGTCGGCTGGAAGACCGAGATCATCGACTCCACCGAGTCCGAGCTCGGCGGCTACAAGGACGTCCAGGTCGCCGTGAAGACCAAGGGCGGCAACGGCGCGACCGAGCCCGGCCAGGGCGTCTGGGCGCGGCTGAAGTACGAGGGCGGGGTGCACCGCGTACAGCGCGTGCCCGCGACCGAGTCGGCCGGCCGGATCCACACCTCTGCCGCCGGTGTCCTCGTGACCCCCGAGGCCGAGGAGGTCGAGGTCGAGGTCCACGCCAACGACCTGCGCATCGACGTGTACCGCTCGTCGGGTCCCGGCGGCCAGTCCGTCAACACGACCGACTCCGCGGTCCGCATCACGCACCTGCCGACCGGCATCGTCGCCTCCTGCCAGAACGAGAAGAGCCAGCTCCAGAACAAGGAGCAGGCCATGCGTATCCTGCGGTCCCGGCTGCTCGCCGCCGCGCAGGAGGAGGCCGAGGCCAAGGCCGCCGACGCGCGGCGCAGCCAGGTCCGTACCGTCGACAGGTCCGAGAAGATCCGGACGTACAACTTCCCGGAAAACCGCATCTCGGACCACCGCGTCGGGTTCAAGGCGTACAACTTGGACCAGGTGCTCGACGGCGATCTGGACCCGATGATCCAGGCCTGTGTCGACGCCGACTCGGCGGCCAAGCTCGCCGCGGCGTAAGTTCCCCGTAGCCCCACCCCGTACCACGGAGGACCAGCGTGAACCTGCTGCTTGCCGAGGTGGCCCAGGCCACCCAGCGGCTGGCCGACGCCGGCGTTCCCTCTCCGCGTTTCGACGCGGAGGAGCTCGCCGCGTTCGTGCACGGCGTCAAGCGGGGGGAGCTGCACAACGTCAAGGACGCGGACTTCGACGCCCGCTACTGGGAGACGGTGGCCCGCCGCGAGGCCCGCGAGCCGCTCCAGCACATCACCGGCCGGGCGTTCTTCCGCTATCTGGAGCTCCAGGTCGGTCCCGGCGTCTTCGTGCCCCGGCCCGAGACGGAGTCCGTGGTCGGCTGGGCCATAGACGCCGTACGGGCCATGGACGTCGTCGAGCCCCTGATCGTCGACCTGTGCACCGGCTCGGGCGCGATCGCGCTCGCCATGGCGCAGGAGGTGCCGCGCTCGCGCGTGCACGCGGTGGAGCTCTCCGACGACGCCCTGGTGTGGACCCGCAAGAACGCGGAGGGCTCGCGGGTCACCGTCCACCAGGGCGACGCGCTGACCGCGCTCCCGGAGCTCGACGGCCAGGTCGACCTGGTCATCTCCAACCCGCCGTACATCCCGCTCACCGAGTGGGAGTACGTCGCGCCCGAGGCACGCGACCACGACCCGGACATGGCGCTGTTCTCCGGCGAGGACGGCCTCGACACCATCCGCGGCATCGAGCGCACCGCGCACCGGCTGCTTCGTCCGGGCGGCCTCGTCGTGATCGAGCACGCGGACACCCAGGGCGGTCAGGTGCCGTGGATCTTCAACGAGGAGGCCGGCTGGGCGGACGCCGCCGACCACCCGGACCTGAACAAACGCCCGCGCTTCGCGACCGCCCGCAAGGCGATGCCGTGATCCGCGCCGCTGCCCTGACCAACCCTGTGTACGAGGAGGCCCGCTGATGGCTCGGCGATACGACTGCAACGAGGCGACCGACCGCGTGACCGGCCTGCGCGAGGCCGCGTCCGCCGTGCGCCGCGGCGAGCTGGTCGTGCTGCCCACCGACACCGTCTACGGGATCGGTGCGGACGCCTTCAGCTCGGAAGCGGTCGCGGACCTGCTCGACGCCAAGGGCCGGGGCCGCAACATGCCCACGCCCGTCCTCATCGGCTCCCCGAACACGCTGCACGGGCTCGTCACGGACTTCTCCGAGCAGGCCTGGGAGCTCGTCGACGCGTTCTGGCCGGGCGCGCTCACGCTGGTCGCCAAGCACCAGCCCTCGCTCCAGTGGGACCTCGGGGACACCCGGGGCACGGTGGCGATCCGGATGCCGCTGCACCCGGTCGCGATCGAGCTGCTGACCGAGGTCGGCCCGATGGCGGTCTCCTCCGCCAACCTCACCGGCCACCCGTCGCCGGAGGACTGCGACGCGGCCCAGGGCATGCTCGGTGACTCCGTCTCCGTGTACCTCGACGGCGGCCCGACCCCCGGCATCGTGCCGTCCTCGATCGTGGACGTCACCGGCAAGGTGCCGGTCCTGCTGCGTGAGGGCGCGCTCTCCCCGGAGGAGCTCCGGAAGGTCGTACCCGACCTCGAGGTGGCCAATTGACCGCCCCTGAGGGGCGTGGCATAGCGGGGCACGAGAGCAGTTCCTTCCGCATCCTCCACGTCAGCACCGGCAACGTCTGCCGCTCGCCGATCACCGAGCGGCTGACTCGCCATGCCCTGAGCGACCGCCTGGGCGACCCCCGGGGCGGCGGCCTGATCGTGGAGAGCGCGGGCACGTGGGGGCACGAGGGCGCCCCGATGGAGGCCAACGCGGAGCTGGTCCTCGCCGACTTCGGCGCGGACTACAGCGGCTTCGTCGGCCGCGAGCTCCTCGACGAGCACGTCATCCGCGCGGACCTGGTCCTGACGGCGACCCGCGACCACCGGGCGCAGGTCATCTCGATGGGCCACTCGGCGGGCCTGCGCACCTTCACCCTGAAGGAGTTCACCCGGCTCGTGAGGGCCATAGACCCCGCGACGCTGCCGGACCCGCTGGGCGAGGGCATGGTGGAACGCGCGCGTGCGCTGGTCCGCGCCGCGGCGGCTCTACGCGGGTGGCTCTTGGCCCCGAACGCGGAGGCCGACGAGGTCAACGACCCGTACGGCGCCCCGATCACGTTCTTCCGCTCGATCGGCGAGGAGATCAACAGCGCGCTCGACCCCGTGGTGACGGCCCTGACCGGAGTCCCCACGCGCCGTTGAGGCCGGAGCGCCCTACGGCCAGACGGCTCAGGGCGTCGATGAACATCAGGCAAACCGCTTCCCGCGCGCCTACATTGGAGCTGAAGGCCCGCCCCTCGCGCCGGGAGCCACCCATGCCGGTCACCGCTCCACCCGAATCGGAACTCGACGTCCTGCGCCGGCAGGACCCGGAGATCGCCGACGTGCTGCTCGGCGAGGCGCGCCGGCAGAGCGACAGCCTGCAGCTGATCGCCGCCGAGAACTTCACCTCGTCCGCCGTCCTGGCCGCCCTCGGCTCCCCGCTCGCCAACAAGTACGCCGAGGGCTATCCCGGCGCCCGCCACCACGGCGGCTGCGAGTTCGCCGACGCCGCCGAGCGGATCGCCGTGGAACGGGCCACCGCGCTCTTCGGAGCCGAGCACGCGAACGTCCAGGCCCATTCCGGCTCCTCGGCCGTCCTGGCCGCGTACGCGGCGCTCCTGAGGCCCGGGGACACCGTCCTGGCCATGGGCCTCGCCCACGGCGGCCACCTCACGCACGGTTCGCCCGCCAACTTCTCCGGCCGCTGGTTCGACTTCGTGCCCTACGGCGTCGACGCCGAGACCGGACTCGTCGACTACGAGCAGGTCGCCGCCCTCGCCCGGCACCACCGCCCGAAGGCGATCGTCTGCGGCTCGATCTCCTACCCCCGCCACCTCGACTACGCGATCTTCCGCGAGATCGCCGACGAGGTGGGCGCCTATCTGATCGCCGACGCCGCGCACCCCATCGGCCTCGTCGCCGGGGGAGCGGCCCCGAACCCCGTCCCGTACGCCGATGTGGTCTGCGCCACCACGCACAAGGTGCTGCGCGGCCCGCGCGGCGGGATGATCCTCTGCGGCGCCGACCTCGCGGGCCGCGTCGACCGGGCGGTCTTCCCGTTCACCCAGGGCGGCGCCCAGATGCACACGATCGCCGCCAAGGCCGTCGCGTTCGGCGAGGCCGCGACGCCGGCCTTCAGCACGTACGCCCATCGAGTGGTCGCGCACGCCCGGCTCCTCGCGGACGCGCTCGCCGCCGAGGGCTTCGCCGTCACCACGGGCGGCACCGACACCCACCTCATCACGGCGGATCCGGCTCCTCTCGGCATCGACGGCCGCACCGCGCGGACCCGGCTCGCGGCCGCCGGGATGGTCCTGGACACCTGCGCCCTGCCGTACGGGGACGGGCGCGGCATCCGGCTCGGCACCGCCGCCGTGACCACCCAGGGGATGGGGCCCGGAGAGATGGCGCGGATCGCCGCTTTGTTCACGATCGCGCTACGGGATGACGCCGAGGAGACGGCCCGGGTACGCGCGGAAGTACGCGATCTTGCAGGGCGTTTTCCCCCGTACGGCCGCTGAAGAAGCCGGACCGCAACCATCCGGGCGGCCCGTATGTCCTCAAGCACATGGACAGCACGGCTAGGGTGTGGGGCTGAGATGGCCAGCGATTCCTGTGGGGCAGCCCGTGCGTGATTACCTGCTGACGCTCTGTGTCACGGCCGCGGTGACCTATCTGCTGACCGGTCCGGTGCGGAAGTTCGCCATCGCGACCGGGGCGATGCCGGAGATCCGTGCCCGCGACGTACACCGAGAACCGACTCCGCGGCTCGGTGGCATCGCCATGTTCTTCGGGCTGTGCACGGGCCTGCTGGTCGCGGACCACCTGCAGAACCTCAACAGCGTCTTCGAGCTCTCCAACGAGCCCCGCGCGCTGCTCTCGGGCGCCGCGCTGATCTGGCTGGTCGGTGTCCTGGACGACAAGTTCGAGCTGGACGCGCTGATCAAGCTGGGCGCGCAGATGATCTCGGCCGGTGTGATGGTGATCCAGGGTCTGACGATCCTGTGGCTGCCGATCCCCGGTGTCGGGGTGGTCGCGCTCACCAAGGGCCAGGGCACGCTGCTGACGGTGGCGCTCGTGGTCCTCACCATCAACGCGGTCAACTTCGTCGACGGGCTGGACGGCCTGGCGGCCGGCATGGTCTGCATCGCGGCCGCCGCCTTCTTCCTGTACGCGTACCGGCTCTGGTACGGCTACACGATCGAGGCCGCCGCCCCCGCGACGCTGTTCACCGCGATCCTCATGGGCATGTGCCTGGGCTTCCTGCCGCACAACATGCATCCGGCGAGAATCTTCATGGGCGACTCGGGATCGATGCTGATCGGTCTGATCCTGGCCGCCTCGGCGATCTCGATCACCGGCCAGGTCGACGCCGACGTGCTGCGGATCTTCGAGGGCTCGACGCGTGAGGCGACGCACGCCGCCCTGCCGGTCTTCATCCCGCTGCTGCTGCCGCTCACGATCATCGCGATCCCGATGGCGGACCTGATCCTGGCGATCCTGCGCCGCACCTGGAACGGCCAGTCGCCGTTCGCAGCGGACCGCGGGCACCTGCACCACCGGCTCCTGGAGATCGGGCACTCGCACAGCCGGGCCGTCCTGATCATGTACTTCTGGTCGGCGCTGATCGCGTTCGGGACGCTGGCGTACTCGGTGCACTCGACGTCGATGTGGATCGTGCTCGTGGTGGTCTTCCTCAGCGCCATCGGTCTGGTGCTGCTCCTGCTGCCGCGCTTCACGCCGCGGGCGCCCCGCTGGGCGGAGTCCTTCGTCCCGCCGCGCTACCGCCGCCGCAAGACCGTCCTCCCGGAGACGTCCGCTCCGGCCGCCGCCTCGGTGGCAGGGTCCGCCGAGCCGGTCGAGGAGCGCGTCCCGGTGCCGGCGGGGGTCAACGGAGCCACCGCCATCGGCCACCGTTCGCGCTTCACCGACCGGCGGAAGGCCGGAACGCCGAGTTGACGAAAGCCGCATCGGCTCGCAATACCAGACAAGACCACCTCGTGTCCTGCACACACGCGCGCTGTAACTCTCATGTGTGACAGTCAGCACACCTCACGGGTAAAGAACTACTCAAATAGTTTGTGATACCGTTCACGAGACCCGGCGACAGAGCCGAAAGACCGTAGTGCGACGGTCCGTTGGCCCCGAGACACACCTCGGACCGGGCTTACGCTCGTCCCTGACGACACCATCGCCCCCACCAGCAAAAGCGGAGACACCGCCATGCCGTCGAACGACGCACGCATCCTTCTGTCAGCTGCCATTCCCGCTGCAGCCACCGGCGCCGTCGCCGCGGTCATCAGCGGCGTGGTCGCCGGCGGCAAGGGCGCGATCGGCGCCGTCATCGGCTGCGCGGTCGTGATCGCCTTCATGGGGATCGGGCTCGTGGTGCTCCAGCGGACGGCGAAGTCGTACCCGCACCTGTTCCAGGCCATGGGTCTCCTGCTCTACACGACCCAACTGCTGTTCCTCTTCCTCTTGATGTTCTTGCTGAAGGACACGACGTTCTTCGACTTCAAGGCCTTCGCCTTCACCACGCTCGCGTCGACCCTCGTCTGGATCGCCGCGCAGGCGCGTGCCTACATGAAGGCCAAGATCATGTACATCGACGACCCCAAGAAGCCGGGGTCTTCGACGTGAGGGGTAGGGCCGGGATAAAGGCACATTCGGCTTCCTGCTATCGTCCGGTGCCAACTGCGGCACTGCGGGCGCGGGCATCCGAGCTGACGCCTGTCCCAGCGCGAGGCTCGACGCCGAACCGCCGCCCCCTTATCCGTAAGACCAGTCCAGTGCCGACCCGCGGCTGTGTGCCGCGCCGACACAACGAGGTTGCCGTACCTATGCGCCACGCTGAAGGAGCCCGCGGTGAGTGCTGACCAGACGCTTGCCTTCGACCCGGATTGCCACATCTTCAGTGGATGCGGCTTCCCGGCGCCGGGCCTGCACACGTTCATGTACGAGCCCATCGCCACGGTGGGGGGCATCGAACTCACCAAGCCGATGCTGCTCGCCGTCCTCGGCTCCATCGTGGTCGTCGGGTTCTTCTGGGCCGCCTTCGCCAAGCCCAAGCTGATCCCCGGCAAGATGCAGATGGTCGGCGAGGCCGGTTACGACTTCGTCCGCCGCGGCATCGTCTACGAGATCATCGGCCGGAAGGACGGCGAGAAGTACGTCCCCTTCATGGTGTCGTTGTTCTTCTTCGTCTGGATCATGAACCTCTGGTCGATCATTCCGCTCGCCCAGTTCCCGGTCACCTCGCTGATCGCCTTCCCGGCCGGTCTCGCGCTGATCGTCTACGTCATGTGGATCTCGCTGACGTTCAAGAAGCACGGCTTCGTCGGCGGCTGGAAGAACATCGTCGGCTACGACAAGTCCCTCGGTGCGATCCTCCCGATGGTCGTCGTCCTCGAGTTCTTCTCGAACCTGATCATCCGGCCCTTCACGCACGCGGTCCGACTGTTCGCGAACATGTTCGCCGGTCACCTGCTGATCGTGATGTTCTCGCTGGCCACCTGGTACCTCATGAACGGCCTGGGCTTCGTCTACGCCGGCGCCTCGTTCGTGATGGTCCTCGTGATGACGGCCTTCGAGCTCTTCATCCAGGCCGTCCAGGCGTACGTCTTCGTCCTCCTGGCCTGCAGCTACATCCAGGGCGCGCTCGCCGAGCACCACTGAGTGACCCCGCCCCGCAAGGGGCTCAGCTGCACCCCCCAATCCATCAGTCGTCCGGTGGCCAACCCCCATCGGGTCATTGAAAGAGAAGGAAGTAACGGCATGTCCGCTGCTCTCGACATGATCAACCTCGCCGCCGAAGGTGGCAGCGCCAAGACCAACGTCGTCGGCAACGTCGCCTCGATCGGTTACGGCCTTGCCGCGATCGGCCCCGGCGTCGGCGTCGGCATCATCTTCGGTAACGGTACGCAGGCCCTCGCCCGCCAGCCCGAAGCCGCCGGTCTGATCCGCACCAACCAGATCATGGGCTTCGCGTTCTGTGAGGCGCTCGCCCTCATCGGCATCGTCATGGGCTTCGTCTACCAGTAAATCGGACCGACAGCCCACACCTTTTTACGGAAGGCACTGATGTGAACGCTCTGCTTCTTGCGGCGGAGGAGCCCCAGCCTCCTCTGATCCCGCATCTTGACGAGCTCGTCATCGGCCTGATCGCCTTCGTCATCGTCTTCGGCTTCCTCGCCAAGAAGCTCCTCCCGAACATCAACAAGGTTCTGGACGAGCGTCGGGCGGCCATCGAAGGTGGCATCGAGGCGGCCGATGCGGCCCAGGTCGAGGCTCAGAGTGTGCTGGAGCAGTACAAGGCCCAGCTCGCCGAGGCCCGCCACGAGGCCGCGCGTCTTCGCCAGGAGGCGACGGAGCAGGGCACCGCGATCATCCAGGAGATGAAGGCGGAAGGCCAGCGCCAGCGCGAGGAGATCATCGCGGCCGGTCACACGCAGATCGAGGCCGACCGCAAGTCCGCGGCGACCTCGCTGCGCCAGGACGTGGGCAAGCTCGCCACCGACCTGGCCGGCAAGCTGGTCGGCGAGTCCCTCGAGGACCACGCCCGCCAGAGCCGCACGATCGACCGTTTCCTCGATGAGCTCGAGGAGAAGGCCGAGGCCGTCCGATGAACGGAGCGAGCCGTGAGGCACTGGCCGCCGCACGTGAGTCCCTCGACGCGCTGACCGACAACACCTCGGTCGACACGGCGAAGCTCGCGGGCGAGCTGGCCTCCGTCACCGCGCTGCTCGACCGCGAGGTCTCGCTGCGTCGGGTCCTGACCGACCCGGCGCAGGCGGGCGAGGCCAAGGCCGAGCTCGCCGGGCGACTGCTCGGCGGTCAGGTGGGCGGCGAGACCGTCGACGTGGTCTCGGGCATGGTGCGATCCCGCTGGTCGCAGTCGCGTGACCTGGTCGACTCCGCCGAGGAGCTGGCGAACACCGCCGACCTCACCGCGGCGCAGCAGGCCGGCGCACTGGACGACGTCGAGGACGAGCTGTTCCGGTTCGGCCGGATCGTCTCCTCCAGCACCGAGCTCCGCTCGGCGCTGACGGACAAGGCCGCCACGGCGACCGCCAAGAGCGAGCTGCTGCGCAGCCTGCTCGGCGGCAAGGCCAACGCGGCCACCGAGCGCCTGATCATCCGTCTCGTCACCCAGCCCCGGGGACGTAGCCTGGAATCGGGACTGGAGTCCCTCTCCAAGCTCGCCGCGGCGCGCCGGGACCGGATGGTCGCCGTCGTCACCACGGCGGTGCCGCTGTCCGACCAGCAGAAGCAGCGCCTCGGTGCCGTTCTGGCCAAGCTGTACGGCCGCCAGATGCACCTGAACCTGGACGTGGACCCCTCGGTCCTCGGCGGGATCTCGGTGCAGGTCGGCGACGAGGTCATCAACGGGACCATCGCGGAGCGTCTCGACGAGGCGTCCCGGCGACTGGCCGGCTGACGACAGCTGCCACCCACACAAAAGCATGATCAGCGGCCCGGTTGGGCCGTGCTATTCGCAGAAGATTCCTGGGGGTCGGCCCCCAGACCCCCAAGAAAACTTCGGGCCCAACAAGGAGAGCAGGGAACCCAGATGGCGGAGCTCACGATCCGGCCGGAGGAGATCCGGGACGCGCTGGAGAACTTCGTCCAGTCGTACCAGCCGGACGCGGCCTCGCGCGAGGAGGTCGGAACGGTCAGCCTGGCCGGCGACGGCATCGCCAAGGTGGAGGGTCTTCCCTCGGCCATGGCGAACGAGCTGCTGAAGTTCGAGGACGGCACCCTCGGTCTCGCCCTCAACCTCGAGGAGCGCGAGATCGGTGCGATCGTCCTCGGCGAGTTCAGCGGTATCGAGGAGGGCCAGCCGGTGCAGCGCACCGGTGAGGTTCTCTCCGTAGGTGTCGGCGAGGGCTACCTCGGCCGCGTCGTCGACCCGCTCGGCAACCCGATCGACGGCCTCGGCGAGATCGCGACCGAGGGCCGCCGCGCCCTCGAGCTGCAGGCCCCGGGCGTTATGGCCCGTAAGTCGGTGCACGAGCCGATGGAGACCGGCTACAAGGCCGTCGACGCCATGACGCCGGTCGGCCGCGGCCAGCGTCAGCTGATCATCGGCGACCGTCAGACCGGCAAGACCGCGCTGTGCGTCGACACGATCATCAACCAGCGTGACAACTGGCGCTCGGGCGACGTGAACAAGCAGGTTCGCTGCATCTACGTCGCCGTCGGCCAGAAGGGCTCGACCATCGCGTCCGTTCGCGGCGCCCTGGAAGAGGCCGGTGCGCTCGAGTACACGACGATCGTCGCCGCCCCGGCGTCCGACCCGGCCGGCTTCAAGTACCTGGCGCCGTACACCGGTTCCGCCATCGGTCAGCACTGGATGTACCAGGGCAAGCACGTCCTGATCGTCTTCGATGACCTCTCGAAGCAGGCCGACGCCTACCGCGCCGTGTCCCTGCTGCTGCGCCGCCCGCCGGGCCGTGAGGCCTACCCGGGTGACGTCTTCTACCTGCACTCGCGTCTCCTCGAGCGCTGCGCGAAGCTCTCGGACGAGCTGGGTGCCGGTTCGATGACCGGTCTTCCGATCGTCGAGACCAAGGCGAACGACGTGTCGGCGTTCATCCCGACCAACGTCATCTCCATCACCGACGGCCAGTGCTTCCTGGAGTCCGACCTGTTCAACGCCGGCCAGCGTCCGGCTCTGAACGTCGGCATCTCGGTCTCGCGTGTCGGTGGCTCCGCCCAGCACAAGGCGATGAAGCAGATCTCCGGTCGCCTCCGTGTGGACCTGGCCCAGTTCCGTGAGCTGGAGGCGTTCGCCGCCTTCGGTTCCGACCTGGACGCCGCGTCGAAGGCGCAGCTGGAGCGTGGACAGCGCATGGTCGAGCTGCTCAAGCAGGCTCAGTACCAGCCGATGCCCACCGAGAACCAGGTCGTCTCCGTCTGGGCCGGCACCACCGGCAAGATGGACGACGTCCCGGTGGCCGACATCCGCCGCTTCGAGGCCGAGATGCTGGCGTACCTTCGCCAGAGCCACTCCGGTCTCATGAGCTCCATCCGTGAGGGCGGCAAGATGTCGGACGACACCCTGCAGTCCGTGGCCGACGCCATCTCGGAGTTCAAGAAGCAGTTCGAGACTTCTGACGGGAAGCTGCTGGGCGACGACGCTTCCGCTGCCGTCAACGTCTCGAAGTGACGACGGAAGGGACCTGACTCATGGGAGCGCAGCTCCGGGTCTACAAGCGTCGCATCAAATCCGTCACCGCGACGAAGAAGATCACCAAGGCGATGGAGATGATCGCCGCCTCGCGCGTCGTCAAGGCGCAGCGCAAGGTGCAGGCGTCGACCCCGTACGCGATCGAGCTGACCCGCGCGGTCACCGCGGTCGCCACGGGTGCGAACGACAAGCACTCGCTGACCACCGAGGTGGAGAACCCGACCCGCGCCGCGGTCCTGCTCCTGTCGAGCGACCGCGGTCTGGCCGGCGCCTTCAACTCCAACGCGATCAAGGCGGCGGAGCGGCTCACGAAGAAGCTGGAGAGCGAGGGACGCGAGGTCGACATCTATGTCGTCGGCCGTCGTGGCATCGCGCACTACAACTTCCGTGAGCGCAAGCTGGCCGACTCGTGGACCGGTTTCACGGATCAGCCGGAGTACGCGGACGCCAAGAAGATCGCGGCACCGCTGATCGAGACGATCGAGAAGAACACGGCCGACGGTGGTGTGGACGAACTCCACATCGTCTACACCGAGTTCATCTCGATGATGACGCAGACGGCGGTCGAGGCCCGGCTGCTGCCCCTCAGCCTCGACGAGGTGGCGAAGGAGGCGGGCGAGCCGAACACGCTCCGTCCGCTGTACGACTTCGAGCCGTCGGCGGAGGACGTCCTCGACGCCCTCCTGCCGCGCTACGTCGAGAGCCGTATCTACAACGCGCTGCTCCAGTCGGCTGCTTCCAAGCACGCCGCCACGCGCCGCGCGATGAAGTCGGCGACCGACAACGCGGGAGACTTGATCAACAACCTCTCCCGACTTGCCAACGCGGCCCGCCAGGCCGAAATCACCCAGGAAATCAGCGAGATCGTCGGTGGCACCGCAGCCCTGGCCGACGCGACCGCGGGGAGTGACAAGTAATGACGACCACTGTTGAGACGGCCGCCGCCACGGGCCGCGTCGCCCGGGTCATCGGCCCGGTCGTCGACGTGGAGTTCCCCGTCGACGCGATGCCGGAGATCTACAACGCGCTGAACGTCGAGGTTCCGGACCCGGCCGAGGAGGGCGCGACCAAGACGCTGACCCTCGAGGTCGCCCAGCACCTCGGTGACGGCATCGTCCGTACCATCTCGATGCAGCCCACCGACGGCCTGGTCCGCCAGGCCCCCGTGGTGAACACCGGCACCGGCATCACCGTGCCGGTCGGCGATGTCACCAAGGGCCGCGTGTTCAACACGCTCGGTCAGGTGCTGAACGACGACGCCTCCACCGTCGCCGACGCCCCGCGCTGGACCATCCACCGCAAGGCCCCGGCGTTCGACCAGCTCGAGTCGAAGACCGAGATGTTCGAGACCGGCCTGAAGGTCGTCGACCTTCTCACCCCGTACGTCAAGGGTGGAAAGATCGGTCTGTTCGGTGGCGCCGGTGTCGGCAAGACCGTTCTGATCCAGGAAATGATCGTCCGTGTGGCCAAGCTGCACGACGGTGTTTCGGTCTTCGCGGGCGTCGGCGAGCGCACCCGTGAGGGCAACGACCTCATGGTCGAGATGGAAGAAGCCGGCGTTCTGGACAAGACCGCGCTGGTCTTCGGCCAGATGGACGAGCCCCCGGGCACGCGTCTGCGCGTGGCCCTGGCCGGTCTGACCATGGCGGAGTACTTCCGCGATGTGCAGAAGCAGGACGTGCTGTTCTTCATCGACAACATCTTCCGCTTCACCCAGGCCGGTTCCGAGGTCTCCACGCTGCTCGGCCGTATGCCCTCCGCGGTGGGTTACCAGCCGAACCTGGCCGACGAGATGGGTCTCCTCCAGGAGCGCATCACGTCGACCCGTGGTCACTCGATCACCTCGATGCAGGCGATCTACGTCCCCGCGGACGACCTGACCGACCCGGCCCCGGCCACCACCTTCGCCCACCTCGACGCGACGACGGTTCTCTCCCGTCCGATCTCCGAGAAGGGCATCTACCCGGCCGTGGACCCGCTGGACTCCACGTCCCGGATCCTGGACCCGCGCTACATCGCGCAGGACCACTACGACGCCGCCACGCGCGTCAAGGGAATCCTGCAGAAGTACAAGGACCTCCAGGACATCATCGCGATTCTCGGTATCGACGAGCTGAGCGAGGAGGACAAGCTCGTTGTCCACCGCGCCCGGCGTGTCGAGCGCTTCCTGTCCCAGAACACCCACGCGGCGAAGCAGTTCACCGGTGTGGACGGTTCGGACGTTCCGCTCGACGAGTCGATCGCCGCGTTCAACGCGATCTGCGACGGTGAGTACGACCACTTCCCCGAGCAGGCCTTCTTCATGTGTGGTGGCGTCGAGGACCTCAAGAAGAACGCCAAGGAGCTCGGCGTCTCCTGAGCCTCGTGCTCCTGAGAGGGGCGGGCCGGTCCCGCCCCTCTCTTCACGCCCATTAGAATTGACCCCAACACCCGGCAGTACCGCCGGGTGGTGACCCGAGGAGCCACCCTTGGCTGCTGAGCTGCACGTCGAGCTGGTCGCCGCGGACCGGAGTGTCTGGTCCGGCGAGGCCACCTTGGTCATCGCGCGTACCACCTCCGGCGACATCGGCGTCATGCCCGGCCACCAGCCGCTGCTCGGTGTGCTGGAGTCGGGCCCGGTGACCATCCGTACGAGTGAGGGCGCGACCGTCGTCGCCGCCGTCCACGGTGGATTCATCTCGTTCGCCGACGACAAGCTGTCTCTGCTCGCGGAGATCGCCGAGCTGGCGGACGAGATCGACGCCCAGCGCGCCGAGCGTGCGCTGGAGCGCGCCAAGTCGGATTCGGACGCCGGCGCCGAGCGTCGCGCCGATGTCCGGTTGCGCGCGGTAGCGGTTCGCTAGCGGACCGCGCCGAGAGTTGTGCCCTCAGCCGCGGCACGGCTGGAATTATCCAGACCGTGTCGCGGCTGAGGCGATGCAGATGCAGGTTGTATTCGGTTACGCCGGCGAAGCCGGTCACGGGACGCAGCGAGGAGGTCGGTGAAGATGTTCCTCGCTCTGCTCCTGGGCGGCCTGGTCGTCGCACTGGTGGTGATCGGGCTCTTCGTCTTCGGCTTGCGGCGCAGGCTGATCCAGCGTGCCGGCGGCACCTTCGACTGCTCCCTGCGCTGGAACGTGCCCGAGGAGCCGGACCCGTCCGGCAAGGGCTGGGTGTACGGAGTCGCCCGCTACAGCGGTGACGAGATCGCCTGGTTCCGGGTCTTCTCGTACGCTCCCCGCCCCCGCCGCGTCCTGGAGCGCTCGGCCATCGAGGTCGTGGACCGCCGGATGCCGGAGGGCGAGGAGGAGCTCGCGCTCCTTTCCGACGCCGTGATCCAGGGCTGTATGCACCGGGGGATCCGGCTGGAGCTGGCGATGAGCGAGGACGCTCTCACCGGCTTCCTCGCGTGGCTGGAGGCGGCGCCTCCCGGCCAGCGAGTGAATGTGGCGTAACTCTGTGGACGTACGACGGCGGGGACGGTGTGCTGCACCGTCCCCGCCGCGTTTTCGTGGGCCGACTCAGACCGCTAGTTCAGCCCGCTGTTGATGGCGCCGACCAGCTCGCCGTTGCTGGTGTCGCCGCTGAACTCCCAGAAGAACGCGCCGCCCAGACCCTGGTTCTTCGCCCAGCTCATCTTGGACGTCACCGTGGCCGGGGTGTCGTAGCTCCACCAGTTGCTGCCGCAGTGCGCGTACGCCGTACCGGCTACCGTGCCGTTGGCCGGGCAGGAGTTCTTCAGGACCTTGTAGTCCTCGATGCCCTGCTCGTACGTGCCGGCCGCCGGGCCCGTCGCCGTGCCGCCGGGGGCGGACTGGGTGACGCCGGTCCAGCCGCGGCCGTAGAAGCCGATGCCGAGCAGCAGCTTGTTGGCCGGGACGCCCTTCGCCTTGAACTTGGCGATCGCCTCGGCGGAGTTGAAGCCCGCCTGCGGGATGCCGGGGTACGAGGTGAGCGGGGAGTGCGGGGCCGTCGGGCCCTGCGCCGCCCAGGCGCCGAAGAAGTCGTACGTCATCACGTTGAACCAGTTCATGTACTGCGCGGCGCCCGCGTAGTCGGCGGCGTCGATCTTGCCGCCGGTCGAGGCGTCGGCGGTGACGGCCGCGGTGACCAGGTTGCCGGTGCCGAACTTGGCGCGCATGGCCTGCATCATGTTCTTGAAGGAGGCCGGGCCGCTGGTGTCACAGCTCAGACCGCAGGCGTTCGGGTACTCCCAGTCCAGGTCGATGCCGTCGAAGACATCGGCCCAGCGCGGGTCCTCCACCAGGTCGTAGCAGGACTGCGCGAAGGCCGTCGGGTTCTGCACGGCCTGGCCGAAGCCGCCGGACCAGGTCCAGCCGCCGAACGACCACAGCACCTTGATGTGCGGGTACTGGGCCTTGAGCTTGCGCAGCTGGTTGAAGTTGCCGCGCAGCGGCTGGTCCCAGGTGTCGGCCTTGCCGTCGACGGACTGGTCGGCGGTGTACGCCTTGTCGTAGTCGGCGTAGGCGTCACCGATGGTGCACCGGCCGCCCTGGACGTTGCCGAAGGCGTAGTTGATGTGGGTGATCTTGGCCGCGGAGCCCGACGTCACCAGGTTCTTGACGTGGTAGTTGCGGCCGTAGACGCCCCAGTTGGTGAAGTAGCCGAGCTTCACCGTGTTGCCGACCGGCGGGTCGCCGCCGCCCGTGGTGCGGACGTTCGCCGCGCCGCTGGCCGGGCCGGTCTGGTCGATGGTGTCGCGGGCGACGACCGTGTAGCTGTAGTTGGTGCCCGCGGTGAGACCGCTGTTGGTGTACGTGAGCCCGGTGACCGTGGCGACGGTGGTGCCGTCGCGCTTGACGTCGTAGTTCTTGATGCCCTTGTCGTCGGTCGCGGCGGTCCAGGTCAGCTTGACCGAGGTGTTGGTGATGTCGGAGGCGACCGGGGTGCCGGGGGCGGAGGGCGCGTTGTCGCCGGGCTGGGTGGTCCCGTCGCACGTGCCGCCGTTGACCTTGCAGCCGCTCGGGGCGCCGGAGCCGCTGCCGTTGAAGCCGAAGGAGACGGAGGCGCCGGGGGTGAGGGTGCCGTTCCAGCCGACGTTCTTGGCGGTCCAGTGGGTGCCGGAGCTGGTGACCGTGGCGTCCCAGGCGGAGGTGACGGCGGTGCCGGCGGGGTAGTCCCACTCGACGGTCCAGGAGGAGAGCGTGGTGGTGCCGGTGTTCTTCACCGTCCACTTGCCCTCGAAGCCGGTGCCCCAGTCGGAGACCTTGGTGTACGAGGCGGTGGCCGCGGCCGCGGCCTCCGCGGGTGCTGCGAGGCCGACCATGGCGGCCAGGGGCAGGATCAGGGCGGTCAGTCCGGCGGCGGCCCGGTGTCTGAACCCTGTTCTGCGCGTCGGTGCTTGAGTGCTCAACGGTGCTCCTCAAGTTGCGGACGGACGAACGAGAGATGGGGGTGGTCCGTGAAGGTGCGCGCGCCCCGCGAGCGTAGGAAGGTCTGGACCAATCGTCAAGAGGTCCAGACCAACGTTGGCAATGGGTGGTTCAGACACCCAACTCCCGTGCCAGAACAGCCGCTTGAGCCCTGCTCCGTACCTCCAGTTTCCCCAGCACCTTGGAGACATGGGTCTTCACCGTCGCCTCAGCCATGTCCAGGCGGGCGGCGATCTCCGCGTTCGACAAGCCCTGCGCCAGCGCCCCGAGCACCTCCCGCTCGCGGGGCGTCAACACGTCCAGTACGGACCGGTCCGCACCGCTCGGCGCGCGCCGAGGGCCGCGCGGGGAGGCGAACTCGGCGATCAGCCGCCGGGTCACCGCCGGGGCGATCAGGCCCTCGCCGCGCGCCACCGTCCGTACCGCCTCGATCAGGTCCTTCGCCTCGGCGTTCTTCAGCATGAAGCCCGCGGCCCCGGCCCGCAGGGCCCCGAAGACGTACTCGTCCAGATCGAAGGTGGTCAGCACGAGCACGTCGGCGAGTCCCTCGGACACCACGTGCCGGGTCGCCGTCACCCCGTCCATCCGGGGCATCTGAATGTCCATCAGGACCAGGTCGGGGCGCAGCTCGCGCGCCAGTTCCACCGCGCGCTCGCCGTCCGCCGCCTCCCCGACCACCTCGATGTCCGGCGCGCTGCCCAGGATGAGGACCAGTCCCGCCCGGACCGCGCTCTGGTCCTCGGCCACGATCACCCGAACCATGCCTGCGGCTCCTTGTCGCTCGTCCCCACGGGCAGGACCGCCCGTACCCGCCATTCTTTCCGGCCGTCGTCCGCCGTCACGGGACCGGACTCGAACTCCCCGGAGAGCAGCGCCACCCGCTCCTCCATCCCCACCAGACCCGCCCCCGAGCCGGGCGCGCGCGGCCCGGGCCGCTCCCCGCCGAGCGCGCTGGTCACCAGGACGGTCAGCGCCCCGTCCGGCCGACGGCCGAGCTCCACCCGCACCTCGCCCGGCGCCGCGTGCTTGAGGGCGTTGGTCAGCGACTCCTGCACGATCCGGTACGCGGCCAGCTCGACCGGCGCCGGCAGCGGGGCGTCCTTGCCCGACCGGGCGTCGTCAAGCGTGAACGTGAGCCCGCTCGGCTCCCCGCTGGCCCCGGCCTGGCGCACAAGCGCGTCCAGGCCGTCGAGGGTCGGCGCGGCCGCCGGTTCGGCGTCCCCGCTGCTGTCCCGGAGGAGCCCGATGAGGCGCCGCATCTCCGCGAGCCCCTCCACGCTGTTCTCCCGGATCACGGTCAGCGCCTGCCGGGTGGTGGCCGCGTCGTCCAGGGAGAGCGCGGCCGTGGAGTGGATCGCGATGGCGGAGAGATGGTTGGCGACCATGTCGTGCAGCTCGCGCGCCATCCGGGCCCGCTCGGCCACCACCGCGTGCGTACGGTCCATCTCGGCGAGCAGCGCGGTCTGTTCGGCGCGCAGCCGCGCGGCATCGGCGGCCTGGCGGTGGTTGCGTACGACCGCTCCGGTCATCGCGGGCAGGAACGACACCATGCCCGTGATCACGCCGACCAGGATCGCGACGGCGTTCTGCCACCAGACGAGGAAGCCGATCGTCACGCCGATGGTGATGAGCCCGGTCGTGTACGGGATGCGGCGGGCGGCGGCGGGGGAGCCGTACACCACCGCCGCGTAGACCAGGTCCGTGAACATCAGCGCGGTCACGAGGCTGCCGTAGGTGAACTGGTCCGCCACCAGCGCGAGCGTGCCGACGACCAGGGCGGTCTGGGGCATCGCGCGGCGCAGGGTCTCCATGGCGGCCATCACGAAGAGCGGGACGAGGGTCGCCCACCGCTCCTCGATCAGGCGGCCGGTCTGGATGTGCAGGCCGAAGGACCACATCAGCAGCCCTATGGCGAGGCCGCCGGCGGCGATCAGCAGGTCGTCCCGGTGCGGGCGGGGGAGTGTCACGTGTCCATCCAACACGCAGCCCGGCCGCCGGGCCTCGACGTCCGGGCCGATCCGCCCCTCCGTCGAAGGATGTAGTCGCACTTCGTCACTGGCGACGACGATCCGCGCCCGGCGCCGGGCGACGCTGAGGGGGACGTACGAAAAGGAGTACCGCCGTGATCGTCACGCTGATCGTGATCTGCGAGGTCGGCTTCTGGGTTCTGCTGGCCGCCGGTCTCGCCACCCGCTATCTGCTGAAGATGCCCCGGACGGGTCTCGCGCTGCTGCTGTGCGAGCCGCTCCTGGAAGTCCTGCTGCTCGTCGTCACCGCGATCGACCTCAAGAACGGGGCCGAGCCGAGCTGGCGCCACGGGCTCGCCGCCGTCTACATCGGCTACACCGTCGGCCACGGCCACCGCACCGTGAAGTGGCTCGACGGCCACGCCGCCCACCGCCTCGGCGGCGGGCCGCCGCCGGTGAAGCCGCCCCGGTACGGCATGGCGCGCGCCCGCCACGAGGGCAAGGTCTGGCTGGGCTCGGTGACGGCCGCGGCCGTGGCGTCCGGGCTGCTGCTCCTCGCCACCTGGTACGTCGGCGACGACGGCGACACGGACTCGCTGAAGAGCTGGATCTACATCGCCTGGCGGACGGCCGGCATCCACGGCCTGATCGCGCTCAGCTACACGATCTGGCCGAAGAAGGCGCCGGAGGGCGAGGCCGGGAAACTCCCCGCCCGGGACCCGGACCGGGACCGCGTCTAGCGGTCCCCGCCCGGGACCCAGAGCACGTCGCCGACGTCCTTGTTCGCCGTCCTGGCGAGGATGAAGAGCAGATCCGACAGGCGGTTCAGGTAGGTCGCCGTCAGGGGGTTCATGGCCTCGCCGTGGACCTCCAGGGCCGCCCACGTGGAGCGCTCCGCACGGCGGACCACCGTGCACGCCTGGTGCAGCAGGGCCGCACCGGGCGTGCCGCCCGGCAGGATGAAGGAGCGCAGCTTGTCGAGCCGCTCCAGGAAGCGGTCGCAGTCCGCCTCCAGCTTGTCGACGTAGGACTGCTCGACCCGCAGCGGCGGGTACTTCGGGTCCTCCACGACCGGCGTCGAGAGGTCTGCGCCGACGTCGAACAGGTCGTTCTGGACCCGGACGAGGACCGTCACGACCTCCTCGTCCAGCTGCCCGAGGGCGATGGCCGTACCGACGACGGCATTGGCCTCGTTGGCGTCGGCGTACGCCGAGATCCGCAGATCGGTCTTGGCGGTCCGGCTCATGTCGCCCAGCGCGGTGGTGCCCTGGTCGCCGGTACGGGTGTAGATGCGCGTCAGATTGACCATGGGTCCAGCGTAGTTACGCTCCGGCCCTCAGGTAGGTCCGTGTGCCCACCGTCACGGAGACCAGCGTGAACCCGACGGCCACCAGGACGCCGTACAGCATGGTCGCCGTCGCGTACTGCCCGACGTACGCGTCCCGTACCGCGTCCACCAGATAGCGGAACGGCATGAGGTGCGAGAGCACGTTCAGCCAGGTCGGCGCGAGCGCCATCGGCAGCATGAGACCGGACAGCAGCATCGCCGGCAGCGTGAGCGCGTTGACGGCGGGGCCGAACTCCGTCGGCGTGTTCACCTTCAGCGCCAGCGCGTACGAGAGCGCGGCGAGGGAGAAGGTCAGCAGGGCGACGAAGACGAAGCCGATGAGGACCCCGGCGAGCGGGGCGCGCAGCCCCATCGCCAGCGCGGCGAGGACCAGGAGCACGGCCTGGAAGACGAAGAGCGAGGCGTCGCGCAGGAGCCGGCCGAGGAGCAGCGCGAGCCGGCTGACCGGGGTGACGCGCATCCGCTCCACCACGCCCCAGTTCTTCTCCATGATGAGCGAGAACCCGGCGAACGAGGCGCCGAACAGGCCGAGTTGGAGCAGCAGGCCGGGGACGAGGATCTGCCAGGAGTCGCCCTCGCGGCCGAGCGGCAGATCGCTGAGCAGCGGTCCGAAGAAGAGCAGGTACAGCAGCGGCATCAGGGCGCCGAAGAAGATCTGGAACTTCGAGCGCAGGGTCTGGCGGGCGTAGCGCCCGAAGACGAGCGCGGTGTCGTGGAGCAGCAAGGCGAGTCCTGGGTCCTAGACGGTTACGGGTGTGGGGTCGACGGGGGCCGGGCCGCGCCCGGTGATTGCGAGGAAGGCGTCCTGGAGGGTGGTCACGCCGTGCTCGGCCTTGAGCCCGGCGGGGGTGCCCTCGGCGATGACGACGCCCCGGTCGACGATGACCAGCCGGTCGGAGAGGGCGTCGGCCTCGTCGAGGTAGTGCGTGGTGAGCACGACGGTCGTGCCGTGCTCGTCGCGCAGCCGGCGCACCAGCGCCCACAGGTCGGCGCGGCTGCCGGGGTCGAGCCCGGTCGTCGGCTCGTCGAGGAAGAGCACGTCGGGGCGGTGGGCGAGGCCGAGCGCGATGTCGAGGCGGCGGCGCTGACCGCCGGAGAGCGCGGACGGGGAGCGGTCGAGGACCTCGGTGAGGCCGAGCTCCTCCGCCAGCTCCGCGGCGCGGGCGACGGCGTCCGCCTTGGAGAGCCGGTACAGGCGTCCCTGCATGACGAGTTCGGAGCGGACGGTCTCCTGCGGGTCGACCCCGCCGGACTGGGCGACGTACCCGATCCGGCTCCGTACGGACGCCGGGTCCGTGAGCAGGTCGTGGCCGGCGATGGTGGCCGCGCCGCCGGTGGGCGGGAGCAGCGTGGTGAGCATGCGCAGGGTCGTGGTCTTCCCCGCGCCGTTGGGGCCGAGGAGGCCGAGGATCTCGCCGCGCCGAACGGTGAGGTCGATCCCGCGGACCGCCTCCACGGGGCCGTTCTTGGTCGAGAAGGTCCGGGTGAGCCCGGCCGTACTGATGATGGGCATGGTGACTACAAAAACAGAGTCACTGAAATTTTGCAACGCCTCCAAAATTTCAGGCGGACCTAGAATGACGCCATGGCAGAGGGGCTGAGGGAGCGCAAGAAGCGCCAGACGAAGCAGCGGATCTCCGACATCGCGACCGGGCTCTTCCTGGAGCACGGCTTCGTGACCGTGACCATCGCGGAGATCGCGGAGGCCGCGGACGTCTCCGTCAACACGGTGTACAACTACTTCCCCGCCAAGGAGGACCTCTTCCTCGACCGGATGGAAGGCGTCACCCTCCGCGTCGCCCGGATGATCCGCGGCCGCGACACGGGCGAGTCCGCGGCCGACGCCGTCCTGCGCGAGCTGCGCCAGCAGATCGGCGCCGTCTCACCCGCGTACGGACTCATGGACGGCTTCGACGCCTTCATGAACGTCATCGAGCACGCCCCCACCCTCAAGGCCCGGCTCTTCTACCTCCAGCAGCAGGTCCACGACGCCGTCGTCGCCACCCTGCGCGAGGAGACCGGCGCGGCCGAAGACGACCCGCTGCCCCTGCTCGTCGGCGGTCAGCTCGCCTGGATCGAGAACACGGTCGTCGGCTACATCACCCGCCAGATGTCGGCCGGCGGCAAGGCGACCCGGGTCTCCCGCGAAGCGCTCGTCCTCCTCGACGAGATCGAGGAGCTGCTGAGCGAACGGGTCCTCACGTACGCCGTACGGGGGTAACCGGCCTGTCGTGAGTGTGACGTCCGTCAAACCGGGCGTGACGCGCGTTACTTCACGGTCACTTCGCGCTCCCCGACCGCTAATCTCCGCCGGAGAGCCAGATGTGAACAGGCGTTGAGGGGTGGAAGACGTGGCCAGGAAGCTTGCCGTCATCGGAGCCGGACTCATGGGGTCGGGAATCGCACAGGTCTCGGCCCAGGCGGGCTGGGACGTCGTGCTGCGTGACGTCACCGACGCCGCGCTGACCCGCGGCACCGACGGCATCAAGGCGTCGTACGACCGCTTCGTTGCCAAGGGCAAGCTGACCGCGGAGGACGCCGAGGCCGCCCTCGGCCGGATCACCGCCACCACCGAACTCGAAGCCGTGGCCGACGCCGACGTCGTCGTGGAGGCCGTCTTCGAGAAGCTGGAGGTCAAGCACGAGATCTTCCGCTCCCTCGACAAGATCGCCAAGGACGGCGCGGTCCTCGCCTCCAACACCTCCGCGATCCCGATCACCAAGATCGCCGCGGTCACGGAGCGGCCGGAGGCCGTCGTCGGCGCCCACTTCTTCTCGCCGGTCCCGATGATGCAGCTCTGCGAGCTCGTCCGCGGCTACAAGACCAGCGACGCCACCCTCGCCGCCGCGCGGGAGTTCGCCGAGTCGGTCGGCAAGACCTGCATCGTCGTCAACCGCGACGTCGCCGGCTTCGTCACGACCCGCCTCATCTCCGCGCTCGTCGTCGAGGCCGCCAAGCTCTACGAGTCGGGCGTCGCCTCCGCCGAGGACATCGACATCGCCTGCAAGCTGGGCTTCGGCCACGCCATGGGGCCCCTTGCCACCGCGGACCTCACCGGCATCGACATCCTCGTGAACGCCACCTCCAACATCTACACGGAGACGCAGGACGAGAAGTTCGCGCCCCCGGAGCTGATGCGCCGGATGGTGGACGCCGGTGACATCGGCCGCAAGAGCGGGCAGGGCTTCTACGAACACTGATCACCGACGGGTGTTCGGCCCACACCCCATCGGGTGAATTCGGTATCAGTTCGCTTACAAGGCGCAACGCTTCTGCGCCAACGACAGTCAGTTGTTGCAAAGACGGAGCACTCCCGGGGAGCGCATATGCACATCAGGGGCGACCATGTCGAGCTGGTCGTCGGGGGCCGCCTCGACGTCCGTAGCGCGGCGGACGCCCGTACGGTCCTGCACTCGGCCGTCGACGACGGAGTCGGCGATCTGGTGCTCGACCTGACCGGTCTCGACTCCTGGGACGCCACCGGACTCGGGGTCATCATGGGCGCACACCGGCGGGCGGGCCGCTGCGGACGGCGGCTCGTGCTGCGCGGGGTGCCGCCCCAGATGCAGCGTCTCCTCGTGGCGACCCGGCTGCACCGGATCCTCGCCATCGAGGGCGGGCTCGCCGCGGAGTCGCTGCCGCGCGTCTGAACCGGCGGCACGTCTGAACGGTCAGTGCGTCTGAACCGTCGACACGTCGGCATGTCGGCATGTCTGAACGTCGGCACGGCGGTTGTGAAGCTGTTGTGCGAAACCGGCGACCCGTCCCAATCTCGACGGACCGTGACGTCTTGGTCGGGGCAGCACCCCGGATGTTCCGGGAATCCCGAAGAAGGTCTAGGGTTCGGTCGCCCGCCCATTGACGAACCCACCCGGCGGGCACCGGACCAGAAGCGACAGCGAGCGTGCAGATCGGCCGGAGGGGCTTCCGCACGCGCCGCTTTTGGGGGGCTTTGACCATGGACCCGATGAACCGGGGGCCGGAAGACTACGGCCACGACACCGAGGGTGACGACGCCCGCGACGGACGCGGCGGCCCCGCGGGCGACCGCGGACCGGCCGCCGCCGCCACCCGTGCCCGCACCGCCCGCGTCGTCTCCGGCGACCTGCTGCTCACCGTCAACCCCGTCGACGGCAGCGAGATCGAGGCCTGCCCGCCCGGCGAGCAGCCCGCGCCCTCGCGCCGGCGTACCGCCCAGGAGCGCGCCGAGGCCGCCCGCGCGGCCACCCCGCCCGTACCGGCCGGACCCGCCTCCCCCCGGCTGCCCCTGCTCGAACGGCAGGAGGAGCACGAGCGCCTCGTCCAGCTCCTCGCCCGCGGCCGCTCCGTCCGCGTCACAGGACCCGCCGGCTCCGGCCGCACCGCCCTCCTCGACGCGGTCGCCGCCGACTGCGCCGACCTCGCGCCCGACGGCGTCGTCCGGCTCTCCGGCCACCACCGGACCCCCGCCGAGCTGCTGTACGAACTCCTCGGCACCGTCCGGCACGCCGCCGACCACCGCCCCGACCGCCCGGGCCTGCTCGACCTGGTCCGCGACATCGGCGCCGTCGTCCTCGTCGACGACCTGGAGTTCGGCGGCGCGACCCTGGACGAGCTCCTCTCCGCCGCGCCCGAGTGCGCCTTCCTGCTCGCCGCGACGCCCGACGTCCAGGCCCCCTCCGCCGACGCCCACCTCGACGAGGTCGCGCTCGCCGGCCTCGGCCGCGCCGCCTCCCTCGAACTCCTGGAGCGCGTCGTCGACCGGCCGCTCACCGACGACGAGGCCAACTGGGCGGGCGACCTCTGGTTCGAGTCCGAGGGCCTGCCGCTGCGCTTCGTCCAGGCGGGCGCCCTGCTCCGGCAGCGCGACCGGCTCCGGGTCACCCCGGCCGAGTTCGACGCCTTCGGGGCGGCCGCCCAGGAGGAGACCGTCCCCAACGAGTTCGACGCCTTCGGCGCCCTCGACGACGCCTTCGGCCCGGCCGCCGAGACCCCCGCGCCCCAGCAGGACCCCGCCGACATCGAGCTGCGCGAGATACCGCTGCCGAGCCTCGGCGAGGGCGCCGCCCCCGCCGCCCTGCTCGCCTCCCGGCTCAGCCGCTCCGCCCAGGACACCCTGCGGTTCGCCGTCGCCCTCGGCGGCGAGGTGCCGCACCAGGCCCACCTGCCCGCGCTCGTCGGCGACACCCACGCGGACGCCGCCCTCGGCGAACTCATGGCCTGCGGACTGCTCTCCCCGGTCGGCACCCGCTACCGCCTCGCCGCCGGAGTCCTCACCCAGCTCCTCGCCCACGGCTACGACGAGGACGCCACCACGCGCGCCCACACCGTCGCCCAGCACTACGCCTGGTGGGCCGGACACCCCTCCGTCACGCCCGCCCGCGCCGTCGCCGAGGCCGATGCCGTCCTCGCGGCCCTGGCCGCGATCGTCCCGGGCTCGGACCCCGAGCACCCCGCCACCGCCGTCCTGCTTGCCCGCAGCGCCGCGCCCGCCTTCGCGGCCGGCCTCCACTGGGGCGCCTGGGAGCGGGTCCTGCGCGGCGGCCAGGAGGCCGCCCGGCTGGCCGGCGAGGTCGCCGAAGAGGCGTACTTCCACCACGAGTTGGGCGTCCTCGCGCTCTGCGCCGGGAACCTGGAGCGGGCCCGCGCCGAGCTGGAGGCCTCGATCGGCATGCGCGGCGTCCTCGCCGACAAGCGCGGCACGGTCGCGGGCCGCCGGGCGCTCGCCCTGGTCGCCGACCGCGCCGGAGTCCCGCACGGCGACGAGCCGTCCGCCGCGCGCCACGAGGGGCCCGTCTCCCCGCCGCGCGGCATCCCGAAGGCGGCCCTCCCGGCCTCCCGGGCGGCGGCCGCGGCGTCTCCGTTTGCCAAGGCCCCTGCGGCCGTCCCGCCCTTCCCGGACTTCGCCGACGAGGGCCCGACCCTCATCACGCGCCCGGACGCCCTCACGGGTGACGGCGGTACGAAGCGCAGCCGCCGGGCCGGCATCCTCGCCGGGGCCCGGCGCAACGTGGTCGCCGTCAGCACGGGAGCGCTCCTGGCCGCCGTGCTCGGCACCGTCGTGACCATCGGGGCCACCTCCGGCGACTCCGAGGACCCGGGCACAGGACGCGTCACCTCCGACCGCACGGCCGACGAGGAGACCGGCGACACCGTCCTGGACGCCGACGAGCCGACCGACGGCGCGACGAACGGCCCCTCGGGCAGCGCCTCGCCCACCCCGTCCGGCTCGACGAGCCCGGGCACGCCCACCACGTCCGGCAGTCCGTCCACCACGCCGTCGGGCGCCCCGACCACGACGGCGCCCCCGACGGGCTCCCCGGTCCCGACGACGACGCCCCCGCGCCCGACGACGAGCCCGACGCGGACGACGAGGCCGACGCCTTCGCAGTCGACTTCGCAGTCTCCGTCGCCGTCCCAGACGCCGTCGCAGTCCCCGACATCGACCCCGAGCACCACGGTGCCTCCGGAGGCTCCCAGTAACTCAGCCTCGGGCGACTCCACCGGCTCGACCGGCAACCCGGCCTGACGCGAGGCCGCCGAACACGACGAACGGCCCCGGGTGCGATCACCGCACCCGGGGCCGTACGCGTAAGACCGTACGAAGGGTCAGAACAGCCGCAGCTTGTCGTCCTCGATACCGCGCATTGCGTTGTAGTCGAGCACCACGCAGTCGATGCCGCGGTCCGTCGCGAGCACGCGTGCCTGCGGCTTGATCTCCTGGGCCGCGAAGACGCCCTTCACGGGCGCGAGGTGCGGGTCGCGGTTGAGCAGCTCCAGATAGCGGGTCAGCTGCTCCACGCCGTCGATCTCGCCGCGCCGCTTGATCTCCACCGCGACCGTCGCCCCGTCGGCGTCCCGGCACAGGATGTCCACCGGGCCGATCGCGGTCGGGTACTCCCGGCGGATCAGCGTGTGGCCGTCGCCGAGGGTCTCGATGCGGTCCGCGAGCAGCTCCTGGAGGTGCGCTTCCACGCCGTCCTTGATGAGGCCCGGGTCCACGCCCAGCTCGTGCGAGGAGTCGTGGAGGATCTCCTCCATCGTGATGATCAGTTTCTCGCCCGCTTTGTTGATCACGGTCCAGATGCCGGCCTCGCCGTCGACCCCCTCCTTGAGGGTGCAGGGCGGCGACATCCAGTTGAGCGGTTTGTACGCCCGGTCGTCCGCGTGGATGGAGACGCTGCCGTCTGCCTTGACCAGGATCAGACGGGGAGCGGAGGGCAGGTGGGCCGTGAGCCGGCCCGCGTAGTCCACGGAACAGCGGGCGATGACGAGACGCATGGTCGGCAACGCTACAAGACGCATGCTCTTCCGCGCGATTCGGCTCTTAACGCCCGCTGGACGAGGGTCACTTATTGGCCGGTTGTGTTCCCAATCTCCTGGTGCGCTCCGAAGGACGCGCTTACCGTGGAAGCAGGAGGTCGCCGTCCGTGCACGCAGCGTGTCGCACGGGGGTTCCTTCATCCCTGCCCGTAAGACCCCGTCCGTCGGGGTCGCGAGAGGAGAACCCATGTCGCTCGACGTCTCACCGGCGCTGTTGGAACAGGCCGAGCGAGGCGAGGTCGACGAAGCCGACTTCGTCGACTGCGTCCGGACCTCCCTGCCCTACGCATGGGAGATGATCAGTTCTCTGGTGGCTCAGCTGAAGGTCGACGGCGGCGAGTTCGCCGACAACCAGACGCCGCCGCCGAACGAGCAGGCACGTGGTCAGCTGTTGCGTGCACTCGCGAGTGATGCCATCCGTGGTGCGCTGCAGCGGCACTTCGGGGTGCGTCTGGCCTTCCAGAACTGCCACCGCCTCGCGGTGTTCCCGCTCGACCCCGCGGTCGACGAGCGGCTCGCCCGCTTCACCTCCGTACGGGGTCAGCTGCTCAACCAGTCGCCGGAACTGCGCGACTGCTGAGGCACGGCGGGTGCCGCCGCTCCGCATCGCGGGAGACGCGAACGATGCGGGAGATGCGGAGCGGCGGCATCGCCACGAGCCCCAGCACGTCCGCCCCTCACCATGCACTCGGGTCCATGGCCTCAGACCAGCAGGGGAAGCACCTCGGCGCCGAGCCGTCGTACGTTCTCCTCGGTGGCCGCGAGGTCGCCCGTGCCCTCGGCGAGCAGCGCGAAGCGTGTGATGCCCGTGCGCTCCGAGGTCGCCGCGAGCCGGTCCGCCGCGCGCCGTGGCGTGCCCACGGGGTGCAGCCCGCACAGCAACTCGGTGTACGCGACGGGGTCCCGCATCGCGCGGTGCCGGCCGTCCACGGTCACATGGGCGTCCAGGCCCTGCTTCAGCCAGCCGGGCATCGCCTTCACCAGTGCCTCGGTCGCCTCGCGCGTACGGTCGGCGAGCTGGGCGACGCCCGCCGAGACATGGTTCGCGCCGATCCGCGCGATCTCGTCCGGAGTGCGCCCCGCGTCCCGGGAGAAACGTTCCCACGCGGCCACCATCTCGGCCTTCTCCTCGTCGCCGCTGTGCATCCCGAGCAGCATCGGCAGCCCGCGCCGGGCGGCCAGCTCGACGCTCTTGGGCGAGGTGCAGGCGACCACCACCTCGGGCGACGCGTCCCCGCCGATCAGCTCGCCGGGGCGGGGGACGACGGCCACCTCGCGGAAGGCGAATCGTTCTCCCTCGGCGGAGACCCGGGGTTCCGTCAGCCAGCGCAGCAGAAGGTCGAGGGATTCGGGGAACCCCTGTTCGTACGCCTTCAGGCCCGCGCCGAACACCTCCAGGTCGACCCACGGCCCGCCCCTGCCGACGCCGAGCGTGAAGCGGCCGCCGGAGGTCAGGTGGAGCAGGGCGGCCTGCTCGCCCAGGGCGACCGGATGGACCGTCGGCAGCACACTGACCGCCGTACCGACCCGGAGCCGGCGGGTCCTGCCCAGCAACACCGCCGCCAGGGTCACGGCGGACGGACAGACTCCGTACGGGACGAAGTGGTGCTCGGCCAGCCAGACGGAGTCGAGCCCCGATTCCTCGGCGACCTCGGCGGTCCGCACCGCCCGGTGCAGTGCCTCGCCCTGGCCCTGGCCCGGGAACTGGGCGGCCAGAACAAACGTACCCACGCGCATCGCCTTCTGCCTCCTTGCGGCCGACGCGGTTCTCCCCCTCCACTGGCAACAACGTCTGACACGTGCCAAAGGCACGGCCTCTGATGAAGTTGTTGCGATTTTCCGCTAACTGGGCCTGTGGGGTGGGAAGGTCACTCTTTCGCGGCCCGTAGGCTTGAGAGAACGTTCTGTGTCCCCGGACCCGTGAGGTGATCAGGTGTCCCCGCGTCGCAACCGCCCCCAGGGCGGCGATAGGCCCGATCCTCAGGCTGAGTCCGGCGAGCGGTACGGAGGATCGCAGCGCAGTGAGTCCTGGCAGGGCGAGGAGTGGTTCGTCCGGCACGTGGCCGGCGCCAGCGCCCCCGGCAAGCGCTACCGCTGCCCCGGCTGCGACCAGGAGATCCCGGGCGGCGCCCCCCACGTGGTGGCCTGGCCGGAGTACGGCGGGGTCGACGACCGCCGCCACTGGCACAAGGCCTGCTGGAACGCGAAGGACCGCCGCACCTCAAGGGTGCAGCGGTCCCGCAACGCGCCGAAGTACTAGCGGCTCTCCGCCGGAGGCCTCAGACGTCCCGGCTGTTCAGCAGGGCGTAGGCGCCGCCCAACGCCGCCGCCACCAGGACCGCCATGATCCAGACCGGGTCCCAGCCCGAGGGGCCGGACTGGCCCATCGTCGACTTGCCCGCGTACAGCGCGATGAGCTGGCTCGGGACCGCGTAGTCGAGCAGGAACTGCTGCACCTTGGCGAGCGACTCCGAGAACATGAACATGGCCGCCACCAGCGGCAGCAGCAGGACGCCGATCATGATCGTGATCGCGCCCGCCGAGTGCCGGATGATCGCGCCGATGGCCAGCGACAGCAGACCGAGCAGCGCGAGGAACAGGCCGACGCCGACCGTCGCGCGCAGCCACTCGGCGGACGTGGGCTCCGTGGCCGCGGACACCATCGCGACCTGTGCCACGCCCACCACCGTCGCCGTGACCGTGGTGATCGTGAAGACGAGCAGGAAGAAGACAACGGCCTTGGCCATCAGCACCCGGCCGCGGCTCGGGCAGGCCGTCAGGGTCGTACGGATCATGCCGGTGCCGTACTCCGAGGCGATCGTCAGCACCCCGAGCGTGATCACGCAGATCGAGCCGAGCAGCACGCCGAAGAAGCCGAGCGTGAGCGCCGACTCGCTCGCCGGCGGCCCGTCGGCCCCTTCCGTGGTGGCCACGACCGCGGCGACGGCGAGGCCGATGCCCAGCATCAGCAGCACCATCACGCCCAGCGTCCACAGCGTGGAGCGCAGGGAACGGATCTTCGTCCACTCCGAGGCGAGCGCGTCCCCGAGGTGCGCCCGGCGCACCGGGATGGGGGAGACGTACGAGTGCGGGGCGGGGGCGGTCATCGGGCGTCCTCGGCGTTCTTGGCGGGCTCGCTCTGCGTCGCGTACGGGTTCTGTCCGGGCGGCGGCGGGGCGTACCAGCCCTGCTGCGGCACGTCCTGCACCACCGGCTGCGCCGGCTGGAGGTGCGGGTGCTGGTGCGGCTGCGGCTGCTGGAGGTGCGCCAGCTGGTCGTCGGTGGAGCGGTAGTCCACGGCGCCCTGCGTCATCCGCATGTACGCCTCCTCCAGCGAGGCCTGGTGCGGGGAGAGCTCCCAGAGCCGGACGTCCGCGTCGTGCGCCAGGTCGCTGATCCTGGGCAGCGCCAGACCGGTCACCCGCAGCGCGCCGTCCGGCTCGGACATCACACGGCCGCCGGCCTCGATCAGCGTCGCCGTCAGCTTCTCCCGCTGCTGCGGCTCCTCCTGCGGGGTGCGGACCCGGGCGAAGTCCGCCGAGTTCGCCGAGATGAAGTCCTTGACGCTCATGTCGGCCATCAGCTGGCCCCGGCCGATCACGATCAGGTGGTCGGCGGTCAGCGCCATCTCGCTCATGAGGTGGCTGGAGACGAAGACGGTCCGGCCCTCGGCGGCCAGCTTCTTCATGAGGTTGCGGACCCAGAGGATGCCCTCGGGGTCGAGACCGTTGACCGGCTCGTCGAAGAGCAGCACCTGCGGGTCGCCGAGCAGCGCGGCGGCGATGCCGAGGCGCTGCCCCATGCCCAGCGAGAAGCCCTTGGAGCGGCGCTTGGCGACGTCCTGGAGGCCGACGACCCCGAGGACCTCGTCGACCCGCTGCGCCGGGATGCCGGCGAGCTGGGCGAGCGAGAGGAGGTGGCTGCGGGCGCTCCGCCCGCCGTGCACGGCCTTGGCGTCGAGCAGCGCGCCCACCTGGCGGGGAGCGTTCGGCAGCTGCCGGAACGGGTGGCCGCCGATGGTGACATGGCCCGAGGTGGGGCGGTCGAGCCCCAGGATCATGCGCATCGTGGTCGACTTGCCGGAACCGTTGGGGCCGAGGAAGCCGGTGACGGTACCCGGCCTCACCTGGAAGGAAAGGTTGTACACGGCCGTCTTGGCGCCGTAGCGCTTCGTCAGGCCGACTGCCTCGATCATTCTCCAGCCCCATCGACAGGTCAGGTCTTGTCGGGGCCGTGGCCGACGGCCGGGGCCCCCGTATGAGCTAGGAGCTTATCCAGGGGTTGACGGTTCCGGCCAAGTCGAAATCGTGACCAAGGGTCGCGAAGGCTCAGGCATCCCGCTTCTTCATGACCAGGTAGCCGCCCAGCAACGCGGCCGCCACCCAGAGCACCATGATCCCGAGCCCGCCCCAGGGGCCGTACGGCGCCTCCTCCGTGTTCAGGGCGTCCGGAACGACCTGCATGATCTTGGAACCGGCCTGGTCGGGGAAGTAGCGCGCGACCTCCTTGGCCTTCGGGACCGCCGAGAGGATCTGCGAGACCAGGAAGAAGAAGGGCATCAGGATGCCGAGCGAGAGCATCGAGGAGCGCAGCATCGTCGCCACGCCCATCGAGAAGAGCGCGATCAGACCCATGTAGAGCCCGCCGCCGACCACGGCGCGCAGCACGTTGTCCGCGCCCAGCGTCGTGTGGTGGTCGCCGAGGAGGGCCTGCCCGAGGAAGAACGACAGGAAGCTGGTCACCAGACCGACGCCGAACGCGAGCCCCCCGGCCACCGCGATCTTGGAGAAGAGGAAGGTCGCCCGCTGCGGCACGGCGGCGAGCGAGGTACGGATCATCCCCGAGCTGTACTCCGTGCCGACCACGAGCACGCCGAAGACCACCATCGCCAGCTGCCCGAGGACCATCCCGGAGAAGCTGACGAACGTCGGGTCGAAGGTCGCCTGCTCGGCCTCGTTCAGATCGGTGTAGGTCGCCTTCACCACCGCGGAGATGGCCGCGCCCATCGCCACCGTCACCAGGAGCGCGCTCGCCAGGGTCCAGACCGTCGACGAGACCGTCCGGATCTTGGTCCACTCCGACTGGAGGACCGCCGATACCGCTGCCATCGTTCAGGCTCCCTTGGTGGTCTCGCCCCAGCGGGGGCCCGGCGCGTCCGCCGCGTGTACGTTCGTGCCGTGCGCGTGGTACTCCACCGCGCCGGCGGTCATCTGCATGAACGCTTCCTCCAGGGAGGCGCGCTGCGCGCTCAGCTCGTGCAGGACGAGCCGGTGTTCGGCCGCCAGCTCACCGAGCTTCTCGGTGGTGGCGTTGTCCACCTCCAGCGTCCCGTTGCCCGCCTCGACGGGCGTGAAGCCGCTCTCGTGCAGGATGTCCCGCAGCCGCTCCTGCTGCGGCGAGCGCAGCCGTACGAAGCTCCGCGAATTCTGCTGGATGAAATCCGCCATCGACGTGTCGGCCAGCAGCTTTCCCTGCCCGATCACGATGAGGTGATCGGCCGTCAGGGCCATTTCGCTCATCAGGTGACTGGAAACGAAGATCGTCCGGCCCTCGGCCGCGAGCGCCTTCATCAGATTGCGGATCCAGTGAATTCCCTCGGGGTCCAGACCATTGACGGGTTCGTCGAACATCAGGATCTCGGGATCACCGAGCAGCGCGGAGGCGATTCCGAGTCGTTGGCCCATGCCGAGGGAGAAGCCCTTCGACTTCTTCTTCGCGACCGAGGTCAGACCGACCAGGTCGAGGACCTCGCCGACCCGGCTCGACGGAATGCGGTTCGACTGGGCCAGGCAGAGCAGATTGTTCTGCGCCGACCGGCCACCGTGCATCGCCTTCGCGTCGAGGAGCGCCCCGATGTACTTCAGCGGCTCCTGGAGCTCCCGGTAGTGCTTGCCGTCGATCCGGACCGTCCCGCTCGTCGGGTTGTCCAGATCGAGCATCATCCGCATGGTCGTCGACTTGCCCGCGCCGTTGGGCCCGAGGAAGCCGGTGATCATGCCAGGCCGTACCTGGAAGGAGAGATGGTCGACCGCGGTCTTCGATCCGAACCGTTTCGTCAGGGCCTCGAGCTCGATCATGCGTACAACCTACGGGCGCGAAAAACCCTCCGCCACCGGAATGACGGAGGGTTTTCAGGCGCGTCGCCCACTCGTTACCGAGCGGGCCCTTCACCGGGTGCGCGCCGCGCGTTCAGCGGGCGCTCACGGGGCCTCAGCGGGTCTGCTGGGCCGGGACGCCACGGGGCGCGGGCTCGTCGTCGATCGGCGAGCCGGCGGCCGCCACGGCGGCACCGGTCAGCGTGGCCAGCATCTCGCGGACGTTGGTCAGCTGGGCGTTGATCGAGTCGCGGCGGTTCGTCAGCGCCGCGAGCTCGCGCTCCGATTCCGAGCGGATCCGGTCGGCCTTGGCGTTCGCGTCGGCCACGATGTCCTCGGCCTGGCGCTGCGCGGTCTCCACCGTCTGACGGGCCCGGCGCTCCGCGTCCGTACGCAGCTTCTCGGCCTCCAGGCGGAGCTGCTCGGCGCGGTGCTCGATCTCGGCGAGACGCTTCTCGGCCTTCGCCTGACGCGAGGCCAGATCGCGCTCCGACTGCTCCCGGCGCTTGGCCAGGTTGGTCTCGAAGTCCGCGGCGGCCTGGGCGGCCTTGGCGCGGGTCTCCTCGAAGAGGGCGTCCGCCTCCTCGCGCTTGGACTGCGCGTCCTTCTGCGCCTCGCCGCGCAGCGAGTTGGCCTCGCCCTGCGCCTTCTCGACGATCCGAACGCCCTCGTCCTCGGCCTTCGCCTTGCGCTCCGACGCGAACGACTCGGCGTCGTTGCGCACCTGCTGGGCGGCCGACTCGGCCAGCTCGCGGTGCTGCTCGGCGGCGCGACGGGCCTCCTCGCGCAGGTCCTTCGCCTCCTCCTCGGCGAGGCGGAGGATCTTCTCGACACGCGCGCCGAGGCCGGCGTACGACGGCTCGGCGTCGGTGACCTGGGCCTGGGCGTTCTGCGTCTCGAGGTGGAGCTCCTCGATGCGCTTTTCCAGAGAGGTGATGCGTCCTAGAGCACTGTCTCGGTCGGCGACGAGCTTGGTAATGCGGTCATCCACCTGACCGCGGTCGTAACCACGCCGCACGAGCTCGAAGCCGAAGGGGGAGGAAGTGTCGCTCATGGGGTTCCTGTCGAATGAGACCGGTGAGGTGTTAGGGGGAATCCTAGGGGCCGAAGCGGCGTGTCATCGAGCGGATGCCCGTTTGATCTGGAGAATGTCCAGCCTTTTGAGTGGCTAGCCGTCGGAGGACTTGCCACTCGAACGTGTAGCCCCCGCCGGAACACCCGCCTTCTCACCGTTTGCCCCGGCGGCCTTCGTCCCCGCGGTCGGCGCCTCGAAAGACTCCAACGCCTCGAGGACGTCCTGGACACGGGAGATCTCGGCATTGATGTCCTCGCGACGGCGCACCAGCACATCGAGATCGCGCTTGCCCTCGGAGATCATCGTCTCGGCCTCGTGCTCGGCCTCCGACTTGACCTTCTCCGCCTCCGCGACCAGGGAGGCCTTCTTCTGCTCGGCCTCCTTCAGGAGCGCCTCGGCCTTCCTGACCGCGGCGATCCGGACCTTGCTCGCCTCCGAACTCGCCTCGGAGACCATTTCCTTGGCCTTCGCCTCGGCCTCGGCCCGCTGCTCCTCGGCGGCCTTCACCAGCTTGTCGACCCGCTCGCCCGCCGTCTTCATCTGCTCGGCCGTCTCGCGCCGCGCCCGCTCGTGCAACTCCTCGATCTCGCCCTCGATACGGGTTCGCAGCTCCTCCGCCCGCTCCCTTATGGCCGTCGCGTCGCTGCGCGCGCCCACCAGGAGCTCGTCCGCGTCCGTACGGGCCTTCTCCACCAGGGAGTTGCCCTCGACCGTCGCCTCGGCCGTGATCCGGTCGGCCTCCTGACGGGACGCGCCGACCATCGTGTCGGCCTGCGACTCGGCCTCGGTGGTGGCGCGCAGCGCCTCCTCCTGGGCCTTCGCCATCAGCTGGTCGGCCTGCTCGGCCGCGTCCGAGCGGCGCTTGGCACCGGCCTCGCGCGCCTCGTCGAGCGTACGGTCGGCCTCCTCGCGGGCCTCGGAGCGCATCTGCTCCGCCGCCGCCTCGGCGTCCGACCTGACCCGCTCGGCCTCGACCCGGATCCGCTCGGCGGCCTGCTGGGCCTGCCCCACGTTCTCCGCGCCCTCGGCCCGCAGCCGCTCCGCCTCCTGGCCCGCCTCGCCGGTGATCCGCTCGGCCTCGTTCGTGGCCTCCGTGATGAGCGAGTCCGCCTGCTCGGCGGCGTCCGCGCGCCGCTTGTCGGCGGCCTTGCGGGCCTCGTCGAGGACCTGCTCGCCGTCCGCGCGCGCGGCGGCCCGCAGGGCCTCCGCCTCGGCCTCGCCCGTCTCCTTGACCTGCTCGGCCTCGGCGCGCAGCCGCCGCGCGTCCTGCTCGGTCGACTCCAGGAGCGCCACCGCCTCCGCGGTGATCGCGTCGGCCTGCTCGGCGGCGTCGGAACGCCGCTTGTCGGCCGCCTTGCGCGCCTCGTCGAGGACCTGCTCGCTGTCGGCGAGCGCGGCGACCCGCAGCGCCTGGGCGTGCGCCTCGCCGTCCGTCTTCAGCTGCTCGGCCTCGGCGCGCAGCGCCTCCGCCTCGACGGTCAGCCGCTCGGCCTCGCCCGAGGCCTCCGTGATGAGGGTGTCCGCCTGCTCGGCGGCGTCCGTGCGCCGCTTGTCGGCCGACTTGCGGGCCTCGTCCAGGATCTGCTCGCCCTCCGTGCGGGCGAGCGTGACCAGCTCCTCCGCCTCGGCTGTGAGCCGCTCGGACTCGGCGGCCGCCTCGGAACGGATCCGGTTGGCGTCCTCGCGGGCGTCCGCACGAGTACGGGCCGCGTCCTGCTCGGCCGAACCCAGCGCGTCCGACGCCTCCGTCCGTACCCGCTGGGCGTACTCGGCGGTGTCCGCGCGCAGCTTCTCCGACTCGGCGAGCGCGTCCGCGACCGTCCGCTCGGCCAGCGACTTCGCGGCGTCGGTCTCCTCCTGGGCGCGCGCCCGGACCCGGTTGGCGTCCTCGGTCGCCCGCTCCCGCTCCTCGTACGCGTCGGAGCGGACCCGGTCCGCCTCCTCCTGTGCTTCGGTACGGGTACGGTCCGCGGAGTGCTCGGCGGCGCTGCGCAGCCCGGCGATCTCCTCCTCGGCCTGCTCGTGCAGCCCGGCGACGGCGTCGCGTACGTCCTTGGCGGTCTGCTCGGCGGCGGAGACCATCTCCGTGGCCCGCCGGTCCGCCTCCTCGACCAGGCGCTGCGCCTCGGTCTGCGCCTCCTCCACCCGCCTGCGGGCGGAGGCGAGGAGCTCCTCGGACTGCTCGCGGGCGTGCTCGCGCTCCCGGTCGGCCTCGGAGCGGGCCGAATCCAGCGTCTCCTCGGCCTCCCGGCGCCGCCGGTTGGCCTCCTCCTGCGCGGCGGCCAGCGCCTCGGCGGCCTCGGCGGCGACCCGCTCGGCGGCGGCCGCGGCCTCGGCGCGCACCCGGTCGGCGGTCTCCTGGGCCTCCGACTTCAGCCGCTCGGCCTCCGTCGACGCCTCCGTCCGCAGCCGTACGGCCGCGGCCTCCGCCTCGGCGCGCGAGGTCGACGCGTCCTGCGCCGCCTCCGTGCGCAGCCGCTCGGCCTCCTGCTCGGCCTGCGCCTGGAGCGTACGGATCCGCTCGGCGGCCTCGGTGCGCAGCCGCTCGGTCTCCTCGGCGGCCTCGCGGCGCAGCCGCTCGCTCTCGGCGCGGGCGTCGGTCAGCGCCTGCTCGGCGCTCTCGACCCGGGTCTCGGCCTCGGTGTGCAGCCGGGTGAGCTCATCGGCGGCCTCCTCGCGGCGGGCGACGGCGGCCCGCTCGGCCTCCTCGCGGAGCTCGGCGGCGACCCGCTCGGCCGCCTCCTTGACGCCCTCGGCCTGCTCCTCGGCCTCCGTCCGCATCCGCTCGGCCTCGGCGCGCGTGCGCTCGAGGGTCTCCTCGGCCTGCGTACGCAGCGTCTGCGCGCGCTCCATGGCCTCGGCGCGGACCCGCTCGCCCTCGGCGCCCGCGCTCGCGCGCAGCTCCTCGGCGTCCGTACGGGCCTTGGTCAGCAGCTCCTCGGCGGCGCCGGCCGACTCCTCGATCTGGCCGACGGCCTCGCGCCGGGCCTCGCCGCGGATCTTCTCGCCCTCGGCGATCGCCTCGGCCCGCAGCCCCTCGGCCTCGCCGCGCAGCCGGCGCGCCTCCTCCTGGAGCTCGACGGTCTTGGCGCGGTACTCCTTGGTGTCGTCCTTGGCCGAACCGAGCAGCTCGTCGGCCTGCTCCTCGGCCTGTGTCCGCGTCCGGTCGGCCTCGGTCTCGGCCTCGCGGCGGATGCGCTCGGCCTCCTCTGAGGCCTTGCGGGTGGTCTCCTGGGCGTCCTCGGACGCCTTGGTCAGGACCTCCTCGGCGGTCCGCGCGGCCTTGGCGAGCGCGGCGGCGGAGTCCTCGGCCGCGACCGTACGGGCCTTGTCGGAGGCTTCCGAGAGCAGCTTCTCGGCCTCGGCGGTGGCCTCGCGGAGCTTCTCCTCGGCCGCCCCCTTGAGGGTCTCGGCCTCCTTGGTCGCCTCGGAGACGAGCCGGGCGATCTCGGCCTTCGCCGTACGGGTGCGCTGCTCGTTGACGGACTCCGCGGACGACAGCTGCTTGGCCGCCGCGTCCTTGGCCTCGGTGAGCGCCTTCTCGGCCTCCGTGCGGGCCTCGCGGAGCCGGTCCTCGGCCTCGTGCATCCGCTGCTCGGCGGCGCGGGACAGTTCGGTGGCCTGCTGGCGGGCCTGCTCGGTCTCGGCCGTGGTGGAGGACCGGAGCTGCTCGGCGTGGCTGGTGGCCTCGTGGGCCTGCGTGGACGCGGCGTTGAGGAGCCGCTCGGCGTCCTTGCGGGCGCGCAGCAGAATCGCTTCGGCCTCGGCACGGGCCGCCTCGGCGTCCGTGCCCACCCGGTGGCGGGTCTCCTCGGCGAGCCGGGTGGCCTCGGCGCGGGCGCCGGCGAGCGACTGCTCGGCCTCGGCGCGGGACTCCTCCATGAGGCGGCGGGCCTGCGACTCCGTACGGGCGCGCAGCTGTTCGGCCCAGGCGACGTTCTCGTTGACGTGCGCTTCGACGGTCTGGCGGCGCTCGGCGAGCTCCTGGTCCAGGCGCTGCCGGCGCTGGACGGCCTCGGCGTGCAGCTCGGCCTGGAGCCGGGCCTGGTGCTCGGCGTGCTCCTGGAGGATGCGCTGGGTCTGGGCGCGGGCGTCGCGCAGCTCGCGCTCGGCGTCCTGGCGCAGCTGCTCGGCCTGGACCTGCGCGTTGCGCAGCATCTGTTCGGCCTGGTAGCCGATGTCCGCGCTGTCGTACGCGGGACGGGTCGCGATGGTGCGGCGCGCCTCGTGGAGCTTGGCGCGCAACACCTCGACCTGGTAACCGAGGTCCTCGGCGTGCTGGACGGCCTTCTCCCGCTCGGTCTTCAGCCGGTCCATCTCGGCTTCGAACCGCGAGAGATGGTCGTCTTCAGCTCGGTGGCTCTCCTGGCGTTCGTAGCCCCGCACTGCGCGGTCCCATCCTTCCCCGAGCTCTCAACGCGTTCGAGCAGGGGAGACCCCAACCCTGGTCGCACACTCCAACGAGCACCGTTCCCCGGAGAACGGCCCCCCGGGAATCGTGGCAGATCGGATACCCCGACTTCGACGCCGCATGGCATGCGGCGTCGACCGGCCCCGGCCCGGAGTCGCCCACTCTACCGGGCCAGGAATCCGGAGGTCAGTGCTCAGCAGAGGAGGGGTCGGCGGACGTGACCAGTTCGGTCAGTACGCCGTGGCAGTCCTTGGGGTGGAGGAAGGTGATACGGGAGCCCATGGAGCCGGTCCTAGGCTGGTCGTAGAGGACTCGGACGCCCTTGCCGCGGATGGCCTCGGCGTCGCCGTCGACATCGGCGGTGCCGAAGGCGATGTGGTGCACGCCCTCACCGTTCTTGGCCAGCCATTTGCCGACCGCGGAGTCCTCCCGGGTGGGCTCCAGGAGCTGGAGGTACGAGGCGCCGCCGTCGGAGGTGTCGTTGATCTTGAGCATGGCCTCGCGGACGCCCTGCTCCTCGTTGACCTCGGAGTGGAACACCTCGAAACCGTAGGTCGCACGGTAGAACTCGACGGTCTTGTCGAGGTCGAAGCAGGCGATCCCGATGTGGTCGATTCGCGTCAGCATTCCTCCAGTGCAGCGCCACGGAGGTGGTTACGCAACGTGCGCGCCGTCACACCGACTGGCCGATGACCGTGCGCGTGACCGCTCAGTACATTGAAGGTAAACCCTCGTTCACTCCTCATCCCAAGGGGCCGTGCCTCATGTCTGGAACGACCGGTACCACCTCAGTGATCGTCGCGGGCGCCCGCACGCCCATGGGCCGACTGCTCGGCTCCCTCTCCTCCTTCTCCGGCGCCGATCTGGGCGGTTTCGCCATCAAGGCCGCGCTCGACCGGGCCGGCATCGGCGGCGACCAGGTGCAGTACGTGATCATGGGGCAGGTGCTCCAGGCGGGCGCCGGGCAGATCCCCGCGCGCCAGGCCGCCGTCAAGGCGGGCATCCCCATGAACGTGCCGGCGCTGACCGTCAACAAGGTCTGCCTCTCCGGCCTGGACGCCATCGCGCTCGCCGACCAGCTGATCCGCGCGGGCGAGTTCGACATCGTCGTCGCCGGCGGCCAGGAGTCGATGACCAACGCCCCGCACCTCCTCCCGAAGTCCCGCGAGGGCTACAAGTACGGCGCGATCGAGATGCTCGACGCGATGGCGTACGACGGTCTGACCGACCCCTTCGAGAAGATCGCCATGGGCGAGTCGACGGAGAAGCACAACACCCGCCTCGGCCTCCAGCGCGTCGAGCAGGACGAGATCGGCGCGCTGTCGCACCAGCGCGCCGCCGCCGCGCAGAAGAACGGCATCTTCGAGGCCGAGATCACCCCGATCGAGATCCCGCAGCGCAAGGGCGACCCGGTCGTCTTCGCCAAGGACGAGGGCATCCGCCCCGAGACGACGGTCGAGTCCCTCGGCAAGCTGCGTCCGGCCTTCGCCAAGGACGGCACCATCACCGCCGGCACCGCCTCGCAGATCTCGGACGGCGCCGCCGCCGTCGTCGTGATGAGCAAGGCGAAGGCCGAGGAGCTCGGCCTGGAGTGGATCGCCGAGATCGGCGCCCACGGCAACGTGGCGGGACCGGACAACTCGCTGCAGTCGCAGCCCTCCAACGCGATCAAGCACGCCCTGAAGAAGGCGGGCCTGGGCGTCGAGGACCTCGACCTGATCGAGATCAACGAGGCCTTCGCGGCGGTCGCCGTGCAGTCAATGAAGGACCTCGGCGTGACCCCGGAAAAGGTGAACGTCAACGGCGGCGCGATCGCGCTGGGCCACCCCATCGGCATGTCCGGCGCCCGTGTGGTGCTGCACCTGGCCCTGGAGCTGAAGCGGCGCGGCGGCGGTACCGGCGTGGCGGCGCTGTGCGGCGGCGGTGGTCAGGGCGACGCTCTGATCATCAGCGTCCCGGGCAAGTAGTTCCCGTCGAGCAAGGAGTTACGGCACATGGTGGACGTCCCCGAACTGGTCGCCCAGGCACGGGAGGGCCGGCCGCGCGCGGTGGCCCGGCTGATCTCGCTCGTGGAGGGGGCGTCCCCGCAGCTGCGCGAGGTGATGGCGGCGCTGGCCCCGCTGACCGGCGGCGCGTACGTGGTGGGCCTGACGGGTTCGCCCGGCGTGGGCAAGTCCACCTCGACGTCGGGGCTGGTCGCGGCGTACCGGCGGGCGGGCAGGCGGGTCGGCGTCCTGGCCGTCGACCCCTCGTCCCCGTTCAGCGGGGGCGCGCTGCTCGGTGACCGGGTCCGGATGTCGGAGCACGCCTCGGACCCGGGCGTCTACATCCGCTCGATGGCGACCCGCGGGCACCTGGGCGGGCTCGCCTGGTCGGCGCCGCAGGCGATCCGCGTCCTGGACGCGGCGGGCTGCGAGGTGATCCTCGTGGAGACCGTCGGTGTGGGTCAGTCGGAGGTGGAGATCGCCTCCCAGGCCGACACGTCGGTGGTGCTGCTCGCCCCGGGCATGGGCGACGGGATCCAGGCCGCGAAGGCGGGCATCCTGGAGATCGGCGACGTGTACGTGGTGAACAAGGCGGACCGGGACGGCGCGGACGCGACGGCCCGCGAGCTGACCCACATGCTGGGCCTCGGCGAGGCGCGCGGTCCCGGCGACTGGCGGCCGCCGATCGTCAAGACGGTCGCGGCGCGCGGCGAGGGCATCGACGAGGTCGTCGAGGCGCTGGAGAAGCACCGCGCGTGGATGGAGGAGCACGGCGTCCTCGCGGAGCGCCGCCGGGCGCGCTCGGCGCGCGAGGTCGAGACGATCGCGGTCACGGCCCTGCGCGAACGCATCGGCGACCTGCACGGCGACCGCCGCCTGGACGCCCTGGCGGAACGCATCGTGGCGGGCGAACTGGACCCGTACGCGGCGGCGGACCAGCTCGTGGCCGACCTCACCGGCAACTGACACGGGCAGAGCGAGGGGCCCCCGGGGGCCGCCGCCCCCCGGGCCCCCCCGTTGGGTGGGGCGGGTGCAACGGCGGGGCCCGGCGGCCCCCCACCAGGTGCGCGACCGCGGTACGGGGCA
>NZ_JBHXPI010000007.1:0-115518 GCF_042718575.1 Streptomyces sp. NPDC058579 | reverse complement strand
GCCCTGGCGGACGGCATCGTGGCGTTCGATCAGTACCCGTACGCGGGGGGGGACCTCTTCGTGGCCTAGCTCTCGGGCACCTTCTCGGGGCAGCGGGTGGTGCCCCGGTGCGCAGCGCGCACCGGGGCCCCTCGTTGCTGTGCTCAGGGTCCTACGGCTTGCCGCGGCGGCCCCGCAGCTGGTCCGCGACCGGCTTCAGGGACTCGTGGAGGTCGCCGAGGGCGTCCGGGGTGAGCTGGTCGATGAAGTGCTTGCGCACGGACTCCACGTGGTGGGGCGCCACCTTGCGCATGGTCTCCATGCCCTCGTCGGTCAGGACCGCGTAGAGCCCGCGCCGGTCCGACTCGCAGTTGACGCGGCGCACGAACCCCGCGTTCTCCATGCGGGTGATCTGGTGCGAGAGCCGGCTCTTGGACTGCAGCGTCGCCGTGGCGAGGTCGCTCATGCGCAGCCGCCGTTCCGCCGACTCCGAGAGGTTCACCAGGATCTCGTAGTCGTTCATGGTCAGGCCGAAGGGCTGGAGGTCCTTCTCCAACTGGTACGTCAGCATCCGGAAGACGTCCAGGTACGTGCGCCACGCGCACTGTTCGGCATCGGTGAGCCAGGGGGTGGCCGTCTCGGTCTCCATGTATGGATTCTACCTAAGAAGTTGAATTCTGGACGAAGTCGGTGAGCGTACGGAGTGTGACGCCAGGCACCCGGGCCCGACGAAACTGGGTGCAGATGTTCGAGGGCGTCACACTCCGCAGACTACCGGCTACAGCCCGAAGCGCCGCTGGAGGTCCCCGAGCTGTCCGGGAAGGCGCGGTGCCTGGCCGTGCGCCCCATGGCCGGAACCGTGCGCCCCGGGAACACCGCCCGGGACACCGGGCTGCCCGCCCACCTCGCCGATCGCCCGTTCGGCCATCAGCAGCTCGCTCGACTGGAGCAGTACCGTACCCGCTCCGACGAACTCGAACTGATGCTCCTCGCCCGAGGTGCCGCCGATCCCCGTCAGCGCCCGGACGCCGCCCATCACGCCCGTCATGTAGCCGTGGTCGTAGTGGTGGCACGGGGACGGGCAGTCCGCCCAGCCGACCAGCGCCTGCGGGTCCACCCGCATCGGCGGCTCCATGAAGACCACCGGGCCGTTCGACGCCGCCACGAACTTGCCCGTGCCGATCAGCGTCACGAACCCCGGCACGATCGACTGCTTCAGCGCCAGCGTCGGCTGGTACGCCAGCAGGTTCCCCGAGCGGATCGTCAGATTGCCCTCGTCCAGGTCGAACGAGTTCACGTCGAAGGCCCGGTCGGCCAGCAGCATCTTGCCGCTGCCCTCCGCCACCACCCAGTCGCTCGCGTGCAGCGGCGAGTGGAAGGACGTACGGACCAGCCGGTCCAGGCGCCCGTGGCCGATGCCGTTGAAGTCGATCCGCCCGTAGTAGGCGATCATCTTCCCCTTCTGCAGGAACCACTGGGAGCCCTTGAGCTCCACGCAGAAGGTGTACGGATTGACGTTGTCGTCGGACGGGAGCGAGTGCGGGTCGAGCACGACGGGACCGGTCACAGCTTCTCCTCCGAGGCCTGCACGTACACCGCACCACTGCCGCTCAGCTCCAGCTGGAACGCCTCGCCCGAGCCGCGCCCGACCATGTCGCGCCAGCCGAGCGCGGTCGAGAGCTTGTTCCGTACGTCGCCGTGGTGCGCGACGTACGCCTGCGGGTCCACGTGGACCGCGCGCCCCGGGGTGATCGGCAGCTCGATCACGCCGCCGTGCGCCATCACGGCGACCGCGCCGTGGCCCTTGAGCGTGGTGGTGAAGAGCCCCTGGCCGGTCACCTGGCCGCGCACCATGCCCATGACCCCGCCCTGGGAGCCCATGAACATCGTGCCCTGCTGCAGGGTGCCGTCGAAGGCGAGGAGCCGGTCGGCCTCCACGTACAGGGTGTCGCCGGTCAGCTGGATCACCTGGATGTGGTGGCCGCCGTGCCCGAACATCACCGTGCCGTTGCCCTCGACGGTCATCAGCGGCGTCGCCTCGCCGGCCACCCGGCGGCCGAGCATCGACATCACGCCGCCCTGGCCGCCGGCGATGTTCGGCGTGAAAGTGACGTCGCCGCGGTAGGCCAGCATCGCGCCGCGTTGGCTGAACATGCGCTGCCCGGGGATCAGCTGGGCCTCGACCACCCTCGAATTGATCTCGCGGAACGGCATCAGGCTGCACCTCGATCGTTCGCTTCTCCGCCCGCGCGGCGCAGAGGTGCGGCCATCGTCGTCGTCTGCGGGCGAGTGGCCGCGCGTGCGTCGCTCACAGTTCGCCCCCGATCGTGTTCCGCTCGCTCGGCTGGACGTACACGAGCCCGTCGCCCTCGAAACGGATCTGGAACGCCTCGCCGCCGCCCTCGCCGAGGATCGTGCGGAACGTCACACCGGACTGGAAGCTCTGCTGGAGGTTGCCCTGGTGGGCGACGTACGCGCCGGGGTCGACGGAGAGCGGGTACTGCGGGGTCACGCGCAGCACCACCGCCGGGCCGTCGGACATGATCGCCGCCTGGCCCGTGCCCTCGATCGTGGTGGTGAAGAGACCGTTGCCGGTCGCGCCGCCGCGCATGCCGGTGAAGCTCGTGCCGGTGCGCAGCCCCGCGTCCGTGCAGAGCAGGTTGCTCGCCTCGACGTAGAGCTTGTCGCCGTGCAGGGAGACGAGGTTGATCTCGGAGGCGCGGTCGGCGAACCAGCAGGTCCCCTGGCCCTTCACCTCCATCACCTCCATCTGTTCGCCGGTCAGCCTGCGGGTGACCATGCCGCGCAGGCCCTCACCGCCGCCGGACATCTTCTTGAAGGCCATCTGGCCGTCGTAGGCGACCATGGAGCCGTTTTTCGCCTTGACGCCGTCACCGGTCATGGAGACGGCGAGCACTTTGCTGCCTTGGAGTCGGAACGTAGCCACGAAGGGAGATTACGGGCCCCCCGGATAAAGAGTCAGCAAAGTCGGCGTGCACAATGGAGCCCGCCCACCCTTGTGCATCCGTTCACAAGATCGCGTACACAAGATCGAACGAAGGTGACCCCCTCCGTGGACATCAAGACCGCCTCCTCCCTCCACCGCCTCCGACTCGTCTCCGCTCCGGAGGCCGTCTCCTTCCTGCTGCTGCTGGTCTGCTCGGTGCTCAAGCGGACCACGGAGTTCAACGCCGTGCCCGTGATGGGCGCGATCCACGGCATCCTCTTCATCCTGTACGTGCTGTTCTGGCTGGACGCCTGGAACCGCACCAAGTGGCAGTTCAAGACCGCCGCCCTCTACTTCGTGCTCTCCGTCCTGCCCCTCGGCGGCTTCTTCGCCGAGCGCAAGCTCAAGCGCGAGGCCGCGGACGCCGTCATCGCCTCCCGCGCCCGCCGCGACGGCACGGTGAACGCCGCGTGATCGTCGCGTTCTCGGTCACCCCGCTCGGGGTCGGTGAGGAGGTCGGCGAGTACGTGGCCGACGCGGTCCGGGTCGTACGGGAGTCGGGGCTGCCGAACCGTACCGACGCGATGTTCACCTCCATCGAGGGGGAGTGGGACGAGGTCATGGACGTCGTCAAGCGCGCCGTCGCCGCCGTCGAGGCGCGCGCTCCCCGGGTGTCGGTCGTGCTGAAGGCCGACATCCGGCCCGGCGTCACCGACGGACTGACGACCAAAGTCGCGACCGTCGAGCGTCACTTGAACGGCTGAGCGGCCGTCGGCCTGCACTACCGCACGGAAGAGCCCCCGACCCCTTTGGGTCGGGGGCTCACCCGTACGCGCGTCGAGAACAACCCGCTCGGAGTACTCCAGTCGACACGCCGATGCTTCTCCCCTTTTGTGGGGGTATCGACCTGTCCGACGGCAGCTGGAGGCACCGTGCGGCCGAGAGGCTACGACTACGAGACCTACAGCCGACTCGCCGGTCCGCTCGCGGAGCCGGGCACGGCGGCCTACACGGTGCAGTACCGGAGCCTGCTCTCGAAGGAGCCGCACCGAATACGCGCCGTCCTTCTCATGAGCCTCGCGCCGGTCCTCTCGGCGCTGCTGCTCGTCTACCTCGTCTGGCCCAGCCACTGGACCGTCCGGGAGGGCGGCGACCGATGGCTCGTCAGGTTCGACGCCGTGATGCTCGTGTCGATCGGGCTCATCTGCTTCTTCATGCTCGTGAACGTCACCTCGATCGCGCACGCCACGATGGTCGCGCGCGACCCCATACCCGTGTACCCGGAGAAGGGCACCCGGGTCGCCTTCCTCACCACGTACGTCCCCGGCAAGGAACCGCTCGCCATGGTCCGCCGCACCCTCGAAGGGGCCGTACGCCTCCGGCACGAGGGCACGCTCGACGTCTGGCTCCTGGACGAGGGCGACGACGAACGCGCCAGGGCGCTCTGCGCCGAACTGGGCGTCAGGCACTTCACCCGGGCCGGGATACCCGAGTGGAACCGCAGGAAGGGCGCCCACAAGGCCCGCACCAAGCACGGCAACTACAACGCCTGGCTCGCGATGCACGGAGACGCGTACGACTTCTTCGCCTCCGTCGACACCGACCACGTACCGCTCCCCAACTTCCTGGAGCGGATGCTCGGCTTCTTCCGCGACCCGGACATCGCCTTCGTCGTCGGACCGCAGGTCTACGGCAACTACACCTCGCCCGTCACCAAGGCCGCCGAGTCCCAGCAGTTCCTCTTCCACGCGCTGATCCAGCGGGCCGGCAACCGCTACCGCGCGCCCATGTTCGTCGGCACCAACAACGTCGTACGGATCTCCGCCGTCAAGCAGGTCGGCGGTCTCTACGACTCCGTCACCGAGGACATGGCCACCGGCTTCGAGCTGCACCGGAGGAAGAACCCGGGCACCGGCCACTTCTGGCGCTCCGTCTACACCCCCGACGTGCTCGCCGTCGGCGAGGGCCCGGCCTCCTGGACCGACTTCTTCACCCAGCAGCTGCGCTGGTCCCGTGGCACGTACGAGACGCTGATCAAGCAGTACTGGAAGACCCCCTTCCGGGTCCCGCCGGGCCGCTTCCTCAACTACACGCTCATGCTCGTCTACTACCCGATGACGGCGATCAACTGGTTCCTCGGCATCCTTAGCTGCGTCCTCTTCCTCTGTCTCGGCGCGTCCGGGACCCAGGTCTCCACCTCGGTCTGGCTGATGATCTGGAGCGACGCGGTCGCCCTGCAGATCGGCCTCTACCTCTGGAACCGGCGCCACAACGTCTCGCCCCACGAGCCCGAGGGCTCCGGCGGCCTGGCCGGCATGGCGATGTCCGCGCTCTCCGCGCCGATCTACCTCAAGTCGCTCGGCTCGGCGGTGCTGCGCACCCGGGGCCGTTTCGTCGTCACCCCCAAGGGCGGCGAGGCCAGCCCCGACCGGATCCTGACCTTCCGGGTCCACCTGTACTGGGCGGCGGTCCTGATCGCCTCGCTGCTCGCCTCCGTCCACTTCGGGCACACCCACGCGGCCATGCGCACCTGGGCCGTGCTCGCCCTGATCATCTCCCTCGCCCCGGTGGCCGTCTGGGCCTGGACCGTCCTGCGCGACCGGCGCAGCCGGCGGGTGCGGGACCGCGCCCGTGCCCGTACCCGGGCCCGCCGCCTCACCCCCGCGCACGAGGCCGTCGAGGTCCGCGCCGCCGCCGCCCCGCACCCGCCCGCGGCCACCGCGCCCGCGCCCACGACGACCGGAGGGAACTGAGCCATGGCCCACCGGTCGTCGAAGAAATTCAGGAAGACGCTGTTCGGCGGCGGCGCCGTCGTGGTCCTCGCGGCCCTGAACGCGCCGGCCGCGGTCTCGTTCGTCGGTGAGAAGTACCACGCGTACAAGATCGCCCAGCCCGGCTACAAGAAGAGGTTCGGCTCCTGGGCGCCTGTCTCCGTCCCCGCCGGACACAGCGTCAACGCCATCCACGCGGCGCTGCTGCACACCGGCAAGGTGCTGCTCATCGCCGGCTCGGGCAACGACCAGAAGAACTTCGACTCGGGCACCTTCGACACCATCCTCTGGGACCCGAAGAAGAACACCTTCAAGAAGATCCCCACCCCCGAGGACTTCTTCTGCTCCGGCCACACCCAGCTCGCCGACGGCCGCCTCCTGGTGGCCGGCGGCACCGCCCGCTACGAGATCCTCGAAGGCGAGGTCAAGCGGGCCGGCGGCGGGATGCGGGTCAAGAACGAGAGCCCCGACAAGGCGGTCACGCTCAAGAAGGGCACGGTCTTCCGCTCCCCGTCCGGGGTCGAGTACGTGTCGAAGTTCGACGTCACGGTCCCCAAGGCCAAGCGCGACTTCGAGATCGCGTACTTCAGCAGCGGCCAGATGAAGCCCTGGACGACCAAGATCACCGCCGCCGAGGCGCGGGTCTTCGTGGAGGCGAGGAAGGAGGGCGCGCAGGCGCTCACCACGCAGGCCGCGCAGTACGAGATCGTCGGCCTCAAGGGCGAGGACGCCGACAACGTCTACGGCCTCGCGCAGCGGCTCACCACCGAGAAGCAGGACTTCCAGGGCATCAGGGGCGCCTACGAGTTCGACCCGAAGGCGGAGAAGTACATCCCGGTCGCCCCGATGAAGGACGCCCGCTGGTACCCGACGCTCGTCACCCTCCAGGACGGCAAGGTCCTCGCGGTCTCCGGGCTCAACGACGTCGGCGACGTCGTCCCCGGCGACAACGAGATCTACGACCCCAAGACCAAGAAGTGGACCAAGGGCCCCTTCCGCTACTTCCCCACCTACCCGGCGCTCTTCCTCACCAAGGGCGGCAATCTGCTGTACACCGGCTCCAACGCGGGCTACGGCCCCGCCGAGAAGGGCCGCGAGCCGGGCCTGTGGGACCTGCGGACGAACACCTTCACCAAGCTGGACGGTCTGACCGACCCCGACCAACTGGAGACCTCCGCCTCCCTGATGCTGCCGCCGGTCCAGGCCCAGAAGGTCATGGTCCTCGGCGGCGGCGGGGTCGGCGAATCCCCGAAGTCCACGGCCCGAACGTCGATCATCGACCTCTCGAAGCAGACACCGTCCTTCACGGACGGACCGTCCCTCCCCCAGGGCACCCGCTACCTCAGCAGCGTCCTCATGCCCGACGACACCGTCTTCACCACCGGCGGCTCGGAGCGGTACCGGGGCTCCGGCGGCAGCGACATCCTGAAGGCGCAGTTCTACGACCCCCGCGCCAACGCCTTCTCGGCCGCCGCCGAACCGACGGTCGGCCGCAACTACCACTCCGAGGCGCTGCTGCTCCCCGACGGCCGCGTCGCCACCTTCGGCTCCGACCCGCTCTACGGCAACCAGGCCAACACCAAGCTCGGCAGCTTCGAACAGCGCATCGAGATCTTCACCCCACCCTCCCTCCACCGCGCCGGCACCAGCCGCCCGATCCTGGGCGAGGCCCCCCAGAAACTGGAGGAGAACGGCCGAGTGACGATCCACACGAAGGACGCCTCCCGCATCACGAAGGCCCGCCTGATGCGCCCGAGCGCGGTCACCCACACCACGGACGTCGAACAGCGCTCGGTGGAACTGCCCCTGAAAAAGACAAAGGACGCGCTCACGCTGGAGGTCCCCGCCGACCGCACCCTGGTCCCACCCGGCTGGTACATGCTCTTCGTCACGGACGGGGACGGCGTCTCGTCGGAGGCGAAGTGGATCCAGGTGGGGTGAGGGTCAGGCCTGCGCGCCACCTTCCGAGGCCAGGAACTGCTGGACGGATTCGGCGAAGGCGTCGGGCTGGTCGTGGTGGACTACGTGGCCGGCGGGTAGTTCGACGAGGCGGATCGAGCGCTTCGCCGCCATGTCGCGGGCGTGGGCGGACGACAGTTCGTCGCTGTGCGTGCCTCGGATCAGCAGGGTCGGGCATCGCACGCTCAGCCAGTCGTGCCAGTGGTCGGCGGAGAGTGCTTGCTGGGACCGGAGCGTGTCGGCCGTGTCGAAGGAGAAGCCCCAGCCGTCCGGTCGCTCCCTGAAGGTCCGCTCCAGGTACGGCGCCGCCGCGCCCAGGGCCTCGACGAGTCCGGCTCGGGTCGCGGCGTGGGCGGGCAGTTTCTTCGTGAAGGTCAGGTCGATGTCGCAGACCGCTCCGACGTCCTCGACGACGAGCGCGGTGACGCGGTCGGGATGGCGGGCGGCGAACTGGTAGGCGTTCGCGCCGCCCAGGGAGTGACCGAGCAGGGCGACGTCCGCAAGGCCGAGGTGGTCGAGGAGGGCCGTGACGTCGTCGACGTAGCCGCCGCGCTCGTAGTCGGTGGCCCGGTCGGACTCGCCGTGCCCCCGCTGGTCGAGCGCGATCACACGCCATGAGGAGCCCAGTCGCTCGGCCAGCGGAGCGAAGTCCGCGCCCTCGCTGAAATGCCCGTGCAGGGTGATCAGAACCGGGCCCGGCCCGCCGAAATCGAGGTAGGAGAGTCTGCGCCCGTCCACCTCGAAGCTGCCCCGCACACCTTCGTCCATGGCCGGCGAGTCTAGCTCGGGCCCTCAGCCGGTCAGGCCTTCGCGCGGCGGGCCAGGCCCAGGGCGTAGTCGGGCCACCAGGTGCCGGCCGCCGGGCCGCCGCGGCAGGGGCCGTCGGAGTCGCCGGGGCGTTTGATCCAGAGGTAGGCGTCGACGAGTTCGTCGCCCGTGCGGTCGGTCGGGGGGACGCCGAGGGAGCGGCCCGGTGGATTGCACCAGGCCTGCTCCCGGTCGCCCGGGAGGGGGCCGTCGCCGTTGCGGCTGGTGTCGACGGTGAAGTGCGTTCCGCCGAGCAGGCCGGAGAGCTTGGCGCCGAAGCCCTTCACGGTGTCGTTGGTCTGGAAGTTGGAGACGTTGAGGGAGAAGCCGTCGGCCCGGTCGATCCCGGCGCGGCGCAGGGGTTCCACCAGCTTGCCCGGCTCGTCGATCCAGGCCGGGTTGCCCGCGTCCAGGTAGACCCGGGTGTTCGGCTGCCGCTTCAGCCGGTCGATCGCCTCGGAGAGCAACTCGTAGCGCTCGTGGTGGTACTGGACGGGCGTGCAGCCGTCCACGACGTGCGGCACCGCGTCCGGCTCCAGGACGACGACCGCGGGCGCGTCCCCGATCGCGGAGGCGAAGGAGTCGACCCAGGTGCGGTACGCCCGGCCGTCGTGCGAGCCGCCCGCCGAGTACATCCCGCAGTCCCGGTGCGGGATGTTGTACGCGACGAACACCACGGTCCGCTTGTCGGCGGCGGCCCCGCGCACCGCCTTGGTGATGTCCGGTACGGGATCGTCACCCGCCGGCCACTCCGCGACCGGCCGTTCCGCGATCCGCTTGAGCAGCCGCGCGTCCTCGGCGCGGCCCTCCTCCTCGTACTGCCGCACCTGCCGGGCCGCGTCGCTGTCCGGGTCCACCCAGAACGGGGAGCCGCCGGTCGGGGCGACGGACTCGGCGTGCGTTGACGGCGGGCCGACGGGGGTCTGGGCGGGTCCGGCGCCGCAGCCGGTCAGGCTGGTCAGGAGCAGGGTGGTGGCCAGGGCGGTGAGTGCGGTGTGGCGGGAGCGGGGGCGGGAGTGGGAGCTGGGGCGGGTGCGGGACAACACCGGCTCATCGTTACATCTCGGTCAGTCGGTGGATGGGTGCGACACCGGAGACCCCGTCAGGGCCATCCCGATCGGCGTGCGTTCGTACAGGACCTGGTGGCCATAGCGGCGGGACGTCAGCAGGCCCGCGTCCCGAAGGACCGACAGGTGCGCCGAGACAGAGGACGGGGCCAGGCCCAGGCGGTGCGCGAGCGCCGTCGTGCCGGCCGGTTCGTCCAGCGCGCACAGTACGTCCGCGCGAGCCCGTCCGAGCAGCCGGGCGAGCGCCTCGGGGGTCCGGTCGCCGGGGGACTCGGTCCACAGGCCGCCGATCCCGCGCGCGGGGTACGCCACTGTCGGCTGCCAGGGCGGGTCGAAGCCGCTCACCACGTCGGGCCAGGTGAAGACGGAGGGCACCAGGACGAGGCCCTGGCCGTCGAGGGCGCGGATGTGTTCGCCCCGGTACGCCACGGTGAGCGTGGCGGTGTCCGACGTCCAGTCGAAACCGGGGTGGAGTTCGCCGAGGAGGCGTTCGAGCCCGCCCTCCGCGAGCCTGCGCGAGTGGTACGCCACGTCCGCCTCCAGGAGCGCCCGCAGCCGGGGCCAGTCCGGCGCGACCAGGGCCTCCCAGGCCGCCTGGAGCAGGTCCGCGAGCCGCTCGACGGCGCCCGCCGGATCGGCCAGCATCCGCCGCCCCTCGTCGCTCGCGGCGGCGCCCGGGCTCTCGGCGAGCGCCCGCGCGAAGTCGGCCCGGGCGAGGGCCGGGTCGGTCTCCCGTACGGCCGCGATCTCCTCCTCGAAGGAGGCGGCGGGGCCCAGTGGCGGCGGGTAGAGGAAGTCGGGGCTGTGCCCGCGCTGGGGCATCAGCAGGTGCAGCGGCCCGAGTTCGAGCCCCTCCGCCGCGCCCCGGATCCGCCGCAGCCACGGCAGGTGGTAGCCCTGCTGACGGGGGCGCGCGAGCACGCGCACGGCGGAGTGCGTCTCCCAGAGCGGCGAGAGCGCGAACCGGATCCGCAGAGGGTCCGCGTCGCCGAAGTGGAGGTGGTACGGCATGGGTCGGGCTCGCTCCACGGATGATGAAGATTCGGCTGGAGCCGAAAGTCTAGGCCGGGGGAGGGCGAGACCGGCAGTCTGCCGCCATGCCGAAGCCCCCGTCCGGATCCCGGTCCGGATCCCCGTCCGCGCCCACGTCCGGGCCCCCGCCCACCACGCGACCGCCCGGTCCGGGCAGGAGCCCCGACGAGCCGGGCCTGCGGCCCGAAGCCGCTACCGGGGCCGGGGCCGGTTCGGCGACGCGCCAGCCCGGCGACGAGGGCGGGCCGCGTTCCGGGCCCCGTCCCGGACCTCCGTCCGCCACACGACCGCCCGAGCCCGGCGAGCCGGCCGGCCGCCCGGCCGATCGCGCGGGCGTCGGCCCAGCCGCTAGCGCCGACCAGCCGGGCCTGCGACCCGGTGCCGGTGCGGCTACGCGCCCGCCAGGCGACGAGGGCGGGCCGCGCCAGCCCGAAGCCGGGGCCGGTTCGGTGCCCCGCCCGCCCGGAGGCGAGAGCCTGCCGCGCCCCGGCTCCCGCCGGACGGTTGGCCGCCGTGGCGCCGGGCGCGGGGGCGCCGGGGTCGCGGATCCCCAGCCGCAGCCCACCCCCACCCCCGGCTACCGGGCCGTCTTCGCCGTACGCGAGTTCCGGGTCGTGTTCGGTGCGCACCTGCTCTCGCTGCTCGGGGTCGTCGTCAGCGAGATCGCGCTCACCGTGCTCGTCTACGAGCTCACCCGCTCCCCGCTCCTCTCCGCGCTCACCTTCGCCCTCGGCTTCCTGCCGTACCTCCTCGGCGGCACCCTCCTCGCCGGCGTCGCCGACCGTTACCCGCCCCGCCGGGTCCTCGTCGTCTGCGATCTCGTCTGCGCCGCGTGCGTCGCGCTCATGGTCGTGCCCGCCACGCCCGTCGCCGGGCTGCTGGTCCTGCGCTGCGTCGTCGCCGCCGTCGCACCGGTCTTCAACGGGACCCGGATGGCGACCCTCGCCGACATCCTCGGCGAGGGCGACCTCTTCGTCCTCGGCCGCTCCCTCCTGCGGATCGTCTCCCAGAGCGCCCTGCTCACCGGCTTCGCCGTCGGCGGCCTGCTCCTCACCGTCGTCGCGCCGCGCGGCGCGATCGCCATCACCGCCGCCACCTTCCTCGCCTCCGCCCTCCTGCTGAGGCTCGGGACGCGCAAGCGGCCAGCCCGGGGGGTCGGGGAGACCGCGAAGGAGGGGGGAAACCTCTCCCTCCTTCGCGACCGGCGCATCCGCGCCCTCATGCTCATGTTCTGGGTCCCGCCCCTGTTCGCCGTCGTCCCCGAGGCACTCGCCGCCCCCTACGCCGACCAGGCCGGTGTCTCCACCGCCGCGCTCGGGCTGCTGATGTGCGCCCTGCCCGTCGGCACCATCGCGGGCGAGCTGTTCGCCGGGTCCGCGCTCGGTCCCGCCACCCGGTCCCGGCTCGTGTACCCGCTCGTCCTTCTCGGGGTCCTGCCCTATCTGCTCTATCTCGTTCAGCCCGGCGCCGCCCTCGCCGGGCTCGCCCTCGCGATCGCCGGTGCCACCGGCGCGTACACCCTGGGCCTCGACGCCTGGTTCGTCGCCGCCGTCCCCGAGGGCCGGCGCGGGAGGGCGATGACCCTGATGACCGCCGGGATGATGACCGCCCAGGGCGTCGGCATGGCCGGCGCCGGGCTCGCCGCCGAGTTCCTCCCCGTCCACCTCGTGGTCGCCGCCACCGGCGTCCTCGGCACGCTCTGTCTCGTCGCCGTCGTGCTCGAAGTGCGTGCGACGGACGTGCGGGCGACCGAAGTGCGAGACGGGGCTGACCGGCATGTGACCAGTGGGTAAGGTCGACGCGTGCCGAAGCCGCTCAGTCTCCCCTTCGATCCCATCGCCCGCGCCGACGAACTCTGGCAGAAGCGCTGGGGGCCGGTCCCCTCGATGGCCGCGATCACCTCGATCATGCGCGCCCAGCAGATCCTCCTCGCGGAGGTCGACGCCGTCGTCAAGCCGTACGGACTGACCTTCGCGCGCTACGAGGCCCTGGTCCTGCTCACCTTCTCCAAGGCCGGTGAGCTGCCGATGTCCAAGATCGGCGAGCGGCTGATGGTCCACCCGACCTCGGTCACCAACACCGTCGACCGGCTGGTGAGGTCCGGTCTCGTCGACAAGCGGCCCAACCCCAACGACGGGCGCGGCACCCTCGCCTCCATCACCGAGAAGGGGCGCGAGGTGGTCGAGGCGGCCACCCGCGACCTGATGGCCATGGACTTCGGGCTCGGGGCCTACGACGCCGAGGAGTGCGGCGAGATCTTCGCGATGCTCCGCCCGCTGCGCGTCTCCGCCGAGGACTTCGACGAGGTCTGAGCAAGACCTGACAACGCCCCGACCGCGACCTCCCACCCGCCCGAAGATCGCCCGGAACGTGCCGTTACGCTCGACGGCATGAAATCCAGCGTGCTGACCCGTTACCGCGTCATGGCGTACATCACCGCCGTCATGCTGCTCGTGCTCTGCACGTGCATGGTCTTCAAGTACGGGTTCGAGATGGGCGAGGACGTGACCTTCGCGGTCTCCCAGACCCACGGCGTCCTCTACATCATCTACCTGATCTTCGCCTTCGACCTCGGCTCCAAGGCGAAGTGGCCGTTCGGCAAGCTCCTGTGGGTGCTGCTGTCCGGGACGATTCCCTTCGCCGCGTTCTTCGTCGAGCGCAAGGTCGTCCGCGAGACGCTCCCGCTGGTCAGCGGCGCGCAGCCGGCGCCCGTCAAGGCCTGACCCAGCCCGGCATCGCACCCCCCGCACGGATGTGCGGGGGGTTTGCCATCGACATTTACTAGGACGTCCTAGTAAATTCGAAGCATGGACGCTGACGCGATCGAGGAAGGCCGCCGACGCTGGCAGGCCCGCTACGACAAGGCCCGCAAGCGCGACGCCGACTTCACCACGCTCTCCGGCGACGCCGTGGAGCCCGTCTACGGGCCCCGGCCCGGCGACACCTACGAGGGCTTCGAGCGCATCGGCTGGCCCGGCGAGTACCCCTTCACCCGTGGCCTGCACCCCACCGGCTACCGCGGCCGCACCTGGACCATCCGCCAGTTCGCCGGCTTCGGCAACGCCGAGCAGACCAACGAGCGGTACAAGATGATCCTGGCCGCCGGCGGAGGGGGTCTGAGCGTCGCCTTCGACATGCCCACCCTCATGGGCCGCGACTCCGACGACCCGAAGGCACTCGGAGAGGTCGGCCACTGCGGTGTCGCCATCGACTCCGCCGCCGACATGGAGGTCCTCTTCAAGGACATCCCGCTCGGCGACGTGACCACCTCGATGACCATCTCCGGGCCCGCCGTGCCCGTCTTCTGCATGTACCTGGTCGCCGCCGAGCGCCAGGGCGTCGACCCGGCCGCCCTCAACGGGACGCTCCAGACCGACATCTTCAAGGAGTACATCGCGCAGAAGGAGTGGCTCTTCCAGCCCGAGCCGCACCTGCGCCTCATCGGCGACCTGATGGAGCACTGCGCCCAGGGCATCCCCGCCTACAAGCCGCTCTCCGTCTCCGGCTACCACATCCGCGAGGCCGGAGCGACGGCCGCGCAGGAGCTCGCGTACACCCTCGCCGACGGCTTCGGCTACGTGGAGCTCGGCCTCTCCCGGGGCCTGGACGTCGACGTCTTCGCCCCCGGTCTCTCCTTCTTCTTCGACGCGCACCTCGACTTCTTCGAGGAGATCGCCAAGTTCCGCGCCGCCCGCCGGATCTGGGCGCGCTGGATGAAGGAGGTCTACGGCGCCAAGACCGACAAGGCCCAGTGGCTCCGCTTCCACACCCAGACCGCCGGTGTCTCGCTCACCGCCCAGCAGCCGTACAACAACGTCGTACGGACCGCCGTCGAGGCGCTCGCCGCCGTCCTCGGCGGTACGAACTCGCTGCACACCAACGCCCTCGACGAGACCCTCGCGCTCCCCAGCGAGCAGGCCGCCGAGATCGCGCTGCGCACGCAGCAGGTGCTGATGGAGGAGACGGGCGTGGCCAACGTGGCCGACCCGCTCGGCGGCTCCTGGTTCATCGAGCAGCTCACCGACCGCATCGAGGCCGAGGCCGAGAAGATCTTCGACCAGATCAAGGAGCGCGGCCGCCGGGCCCACCCGGACGGTCAGCACCCGATCGGCCCGATCACCTCCGGCATCCTGCGCGGCATCGAGGACGGCTGGTTCACCGGCGAGATCGCCGAGTCCGCCTTCCAGTACCAGCAGTCCCTGGAGAAGGGCGACAAGCGGGTCGTCGGCGTCAACGTCCACCACGGCTCGGTCACCGGCGACCTGGAGATCCTGCGGGTCAGCCACGAGGTCGAGTGGGAGCAGGTCCGGGTCCTCGGCGAGCGCAAGGGCCGCCGTGACGACGCCCGGGTGCGCGCCGCGCTCGACGCGATGCTGACGTCGGCCAGGGACGGCTCGAACATGATCGTCCCGATGCTCGACGCGGTCCGCGCGGAGGCCACCCTCGGCGAGATCTGCGACGTGCTCCGCGAGGAGTGGGGCATCTACACGGAGCCCCCGGGCTTCTAGTCGTACGTGCAGAAAGAGAAGGGCCGGTACGGGAGTTCCGTGCCGGCCCTTCTCGTACGCGCTACTCCGTCGCCGTGCCCACCACCTTCGTCGGCGTCACGCGGATCACCACCCGCACCACCTCCGGCGGGAGTTCGAGGTAGTCCTGGCCGGCGCCCGGGCCCTCGTAGTGCTCGTCCAGCGCGACCGCGAGCGCCCGGCCCGCGTCCTCCGTGACCGTGGCCGTGCCCCGTATCTCGGCGTACAGCTGCGGGTCCTCGCTGTCGTACAGGGTCAGGCTGACCCGGGGGTCGGCCTCGATGTTCCGTACCTTGCGGCGGCCCGCCTGGGAGGAGATCAGGAGGTCGTCGCCGTCCCTGCCCACCCAGACCACCGAGGTCTGCGGGGAGCCGTCGGGGTGGACGGTGGCCAGGATCGCGGGGTTGGTGCCGTCCAGGAGCGCGCACACGGCGCTGTTCAGAGAGATCGTCACGCCCGTCACCCTAGGGGGTGGCCGTCACCCCAAGGGAGTGGCCGCCGCCGCGCCCAGGCCGCCGATCAGCAGGGCCGTGAAGCGCTGGACCCAGGCCTCGTCGACCGGTTCCGCGCTCACCAGGGCGCGGTGGACCACCGCGCCGGCGATGACGTCGAAGATCAGGTCGTCGGTGCTGTCGACCGAGCGGGGGTCGCGGTCGGTGGGGAGTTCGCCGCGCTCCTGCGCGCGCTGGCGGCCTTCGAGGACGAGGCGCTTCTGCCGGTCGACGATGGAGATGCGGATGCGCTCGCGCAGCGGCTCGTCCCGGGTGGACTCCGCCACGACCGCCATCAGCGCGGTCTTGGTCTCGGGGCGCTGGAGCAGCGCGGCGAACTGGAGGACCACGTTCTGGATGTCGGCCTGGAGGGAGCCGAGGTCGGGGAGTTCGAGTTCGTCGAAGAGGACGGCGACGGCGTCCACGACGAGCTCGTTCTTGCTCGCCCAGCGCCGGTAGAGGGTGGTCTTGGCGACCCCCGCGCGGCTCGCCACGTCGCCCATCGTCAGCTTGGACCAGCCCAGTTCGACCAGCGCCGCTCGGGTCGCGTCGAGGATCGCCGTATCGGCCTCGGCACTGCGCGGGCGTCCGGTACGGGTTCGGGGGCTGGTGCGGCTACACATGGAGATCGACCATACCCGCCGGTAGGTATTGCGCCAGAGGCCCGTGATGTGAGCCAGTTCACCGAGGAGCCCTTCCCCTCGGCCGACCGGGACAGTTACGCTACGACCCGTAGCGAAAGGCTGAGACCGGCCTGAGCGACAACCACCTGCGCCGGGTGGGGACCCGGCGCGCAAAGTACGCGAAAAGAACGAGAGCCGTGCACCGTGGTGCGCGGTTCAGCCATGACGTACCGGTTACGCGCGCGGAAGGGGGAGGATGTACTCATGCAGCCCAGAAACATGTCCATGAGCGGCGTCGTCGACCTCGCCGCGGTGAAGGCGGCCGGTGAGGCCAAGGCGAAGGCGGAGCAGGCGCGTGCCGAGACCGCCCGGCAGGGTGGCGCGGCAGCCGTCGCCCCCTCTGCCCTGGTGATCGATGTCGACGAGGCCGGCTTCGAGCTCGACGTCCTGCAGCGCTCGGCCGAGGTTCCGGTCGTCATCGACTTCTGGGCCGAGTGGTGCGAGCCGTGCAAGCAGCTCAGCCCCCTCCTGGAGCGCCTCGCCGTCGAGTACAACGGCCGCTTCCTGCTGGCCAAGATCGACGTCGACGCCAACCAGATGCTGATGCAGCAGTTCGGCATCCAGGGAATTCCGGCCGTGTTCGCGGTGGTCGCCGGTCAGGCGCTGCCGCTCTTCCAAGGCGCGGCGCCCGAGGCCCAGATCCGCCAGACCCTGGACCAGCTGATCCAGGTCGGCGAGGAGCGCTTCGGCCTCACCGGTATCGCCGTCGACCCGAACGCCGAGTCCGACGAAGCCGCCGCCCCGGCCCCGGTGCCGGCCGGACCGTACGACGCGCTGCTCGAAGCGGCCATGTCGGCGCTCGACGCCGGTGACCTGGCCGGTGCCGTGCAGGCGTACAAGAACGTGCTGGCCGACGACCCCGGCCACCCGGAGGCGAAGCTGGGTCTGGCCCAGGCGGAGCTGCTCGCCCGGGTGCAGGACATGGACCCGCAGCAGGTGCGGAAGAACGCGGCCGACAACCCGGCCGACTCCGCCGCGCAGATCGCCGCCGCCGACCTCGATCTCGTGGGCGGTCACGTAGAGGACGCCTTCAGCCGGCTCGTGGACGCCGTGCGGCGCACGGCCGGTGAGGAGCGGGACGCGGCGCGGCTTCGGCTCCTGGAGCTCTTCGAGGTGATCGGGCCGGAGGATCCCCGGGTCACGGCGGCCCGCCAGGCCCTCGCGCGGGTGCTGTTCTGACCCTTTCCCTCCCCTGCGGGAGGGCGCCGATTTGGCGACACAGCGACATGACGCGGCCGCGCTTTACCAAAACTTGGTAATCGCGGCCGCTGTTACTTGCAGTAAATCGAACCCGCGATTGTGTCCGGGTTTCCTCATACTCCTACCGCTTTGTCGATGCCGCGGGCTGCACCCTGTGTGGCCACGCGGCATCGCGCTGTCGTGGCGCGGTTATCCGTCCGTTACTAGCGAGTAACGAACCCCCTTGTGCGGGCGCCCGGAATGGACCACGATCGGCGACGCTCGGTCCGATACCGCACCACCCCGGCAACCATCCGGGTCCGCGGCGGAGGGTCCCCACCGAGCGGACAGGGGGGTTCCTGCTTTCACGGGCAGGGCCTGTCCAAGAGGTTGCGCGCAAGGCGTGGCCAGTGGTTGTCGCTCGGGGGTGATCGCCGGTGAAGTCGGACGCTCCTTGCGCCCGGTGTTCGGCGCTTCTTCCCGAGGACGTAGCACTTCTCCCATCCCAGGACGGGCCCTGGGCCCATCCGGAGATGTACGTCCGAGAAGGAGGATTCTCATGAAGTCCCAGGTTCGTGGCGGGACCAGATGGAAGCGGTTCGCCGTCGTCATGGTGCCGAGTGTGGCCGCGACGGCCGCGATCGGTGTCGGCCTGGCTCAGGGCGCGCTCGCCGCGTCCTTCAGCATCTCCGGCCAGGAGTTCAAGGTGAAGGCCGACAGCCTTGTCGGCAAGGACTTCGTCCAGTACGGCAGCGTGGCGTCCGGTAAGGACCTGCACGGCAAGCCGTTCGCGGAGCCCGTCGGTGTCTCGGGCTTCTCCGAGGCCTGGATCACCAACATGTGCCAGTCCGTGGTGACGCCGGACGTGCCGTTCATCGGCAACGTCTCGCTGGAGCTGCGCGCCGGTACGGAGAAGAACAAGCCGGTCTACGCGAAGGACATCTACCTGGATGTCTCCTCGCTGAAGGCCGACGCCGAGTTCGGCAACATCGACATCGGTGTGGCCGCGGGTTCGCTCCCGAAGTCCGAGGGCAAGCCGGGTATCCAGCCGGGTACGAAGGCCAACCCGTACGGCTTCTCGCAGCGCGCCGAGACGGCGACGCTGACCAACGTGGAGCAGAAGGCGTGGGCGACCACCGCCGGAACCTTCCGGCTCAGCAACCTGAGCCTGAAGCTGCACAAGGGCACCAAGGAGTGCTTCACCGAGTAGTCACTCGGTGCGCATCAGGCAGTGACGTCAGGCGGGCGTGGGCCGTCGATCCGTTCCGTACGGCCCCGCCCGTTCCCGGCCCCAGTGCCGCCTTCTCGCCTTCGCGCCTTTCACACCTGCTCGATGTATTCACTTCTCCACGCAACACCGCTTCCAGGGAGCTGTTTTCCATGAGCGCCGAGTCCACTGCTTCCCGCGGAGTCCCGAACCAGAGCGTGCGCCGCTTCCGCGACTGGCGGGGCAGCCGACCCTTCTGGGCCGGACTGTTCACCATGATCGGTGGCGTACCGATCGCCTACTTCCCGTACGCCGACCTGCGACTCGGCAACATGACGATCGCGATGGCCACCACGGGCGGCGCCGGAGCCCTCATCATCGGCGTCCTACTGGTGACGCTCGGTCTGACGATGTGGTTCCAGCCCATCGTCCGGGTGTTCGCGGGCGTCGCGGCGATCGTCCTGGCACTCGTCTCCATCCCGGTCTCCAACCTCGGTGGCTTCTTCATGGGCTTCCTGCTCGCCCTCGTCGGCGGCGGGCTCTCCGTGGCGTGGGCCCCGGGCAAGCCGGCGGAGGAGACCGCGCGGGCGTCGGCCGAGCCGGCCGACGAGCGTACGGAGGCCGCGGCGGGCGAGCACGAGTACGACGGTCAGCAGCACGGCACCGAGGCGACGGAGCCGACCGGAACGGTCGACTTCGGCAAGGCCCCGGTCCCGGAGCAGCGCGCCGGTGAGGAGCCGGACCCGCAGGCGGGTCCCGGTGCGCAGGCGACCGAAACGACGATCGACGCCAACGGCGGGAGGAACAGTGCGGGGTGACGAAACACAGTCGGCGCAGTCGGCGACGGCTGCGGACGGCGCCACTCTGGCTCGCAGGGGTCCGCGGCACGCGGCTCCGCGCAAGTCGCTGCTGAACAAGATCCAGGGACCCGCGGGCAAGGCCATGGCACTTGCCGCCATGCCGACCGCGGTCCTGATGGGCATGGGCATGGCGCCCAGGCTCGCCGTCGCCGACGAGAAGGACATCCCCTTCGCGCCCGGACCGTGCGTCACCCGCTCCGACGAGCCGGTGACCGAGGAGACGACGAAGCCCGCCGAGACGCCCAAGCCCACGGCCAGCGCGAGCGCGAGCACGGGTGCCACCGAGTCGCCGAAGCCGGAGACCACCGAGGGGAGCGAGTCGCCGAAGCCGACCGCCACTCCCTCGGCGACGGCCACGACCGAGCAGCGGGCCACCCAGGAGAAGTCCCCGGCCCCGACGCCCACTCCGACGGCGACGAAGAGCGTCAACCCGCTCGACCCGCTGGGCGTCGGTGACAAGATCAAGGACTTCTTCGACGGGCCGAACACCACGCCGACGGCTACCCCGACGCCCTCCGCCACGGCCACCAAGCCGGCGAAGCCCGCGCCCGAGAAGCCGTCGACGACGCCCCCGGCCAAGCCTTCGACCACCGAGCCCGAGGCGGGCAAGGCGGACGAGGCCGACTCCGCCGACGGCCCGGTCGACAAGACCAAGGCCGCCATCGAGAAGGCCGCCGACAAGGCAGGCCTGAAGGTGGAGGAGCTGCCGGAGGACGCCAAGGGCCTCGACGCCAAGAAGGACGAGGCGATACCCGACGGCGCCAAGCCGCGCTTCCCGTGCCCGGAGCCCGACCCCGAGGCGCTCGCGGCGGCCGAACTGGAGCCGGGGATCCCGCTCCTGCCGGACGAGCCGTGGAAGCTGGACAGCACCCTGCTCACGCTCAAGGGGCTGAAGTACCACGGCATCGTCGAGGTCAAGACCGGCAGCGGCAAGATCAAGAAGGCGCTGAAGTTCACCGCGAGCGAGGTCGACATCAAGGACCTGCACCAGCTCACGGTGCACTCGCCGGGTCTCACGGGCCACGTCCGCTCGGACCGGGGCTCGACCTCGACCATCCGCAACGGCACGGTGACCATGTACACGGAGCAGCTGAAGGGCAACCTCTTCGGCCTGATCCCGATCACCTTCAACCCGAAGACCCCGCCGCCGCTCGACGTCCCGTTCGCGTTCTTCACGAACGTGGAGGTCCTCCAGGCGGGCCAGTTCGGCGGCACCCTCAAGGTCCCCGGCCTGCGCAACACGGTCGAGCCGAGCTGACCGCTCTCCTCAAGAGACCTTTCCGGGAGCCGCACATGACGAAGGCCCCCGTCCGATCCGGACGGGGGCCCTCGTCATGCCGTGTGCCGCGGGGGCACGGCGGTGTCAGGCCTTGCCGCCGCCCAGGTGGTGCACCCGGACCATGTTCGTGGTGCCCGGGACGCCGGGGGGCGAGCCGGCCGTGATGACCATGGTGTCGCCGGCGCCGTACCGCTGGAGCTTCAGGAGCTCCGCGTCGACGATGTCGACCATCGCGTCCGTGGTCTCCACGAACGGGACGAGGAAGGACTCCACGCCCCAGCTCAGGGTGAGCTGGTTGCGGGTCGACTCGTCCGTGGTGAAGGCCAGGATCGGCTGGATCGTCCGGTAGCGGGACAGGCGGCGCGCGGTGTCGCCGGACTGGGTGAAGGCGATGAGCGCCTTGCCGCCCAGGAAGTCCGCGATCTCGCAGGCCGCGCGGGCCACCGAACCGCCCTGCGTACGCGGCTTCTTGCCGGGTACGAGCGGCTGCAGGCCCTTGGCGAGCAGCTCCTCCTCGGCCGCCACGACGATCTTCGACATCGTCTTGACGGTCTCGATCGGGTAGGCGCCCACGGAGGACTCCGCCGACAGCATGACCGCGTCCGCGCCGTCCAGGATCGCGTTGGCCACGTCGGAGGCCTCGGCGCGCGTGGGGCGGGAGTTGGTGATCATCGACTCCATCATCTGGGTGGCGACGATGACGGGCTTGGCGTTGCGGCGGCACATCTCCACGAGGCGCTTCTGCACCATCGGGACCTTCTCCAGCGGGTACTCCACCGCGAGGTCGCCACGGGCCACCATGACGGCGTCGAACGCGGCGACGACGTCCACCATGTTCTCGACCGCCTGCGGCTTCTCCACCTTGGCGATGACCGGGACCCGGCGGCCCTCCTCGTCCATCACCTTGTGGACGTCCTTGACGTCGTCGGCGTTGCGGACGAAGGAGAGGGCGACCATGTCGCAGCCCATCCGGAGGGCGAACCGCAGGTCCTCGACGTCCTTCTCGGACAGGGCCGGGACGTTGACCGCCGCGCCGGGCAGGTTGATGCCCTTGTGGTCGGAGATGACACCGCCCTCGATGACCACGGTCTTCACCCGCGGGCCCTCGACCTCGACGACCCGCAGCTCGACGTTGCCGTCGTTGATCAGGACCTGGTCGCCCTTGGAGACGTCACCCGGCAGGCCCTTGTACGTGGTGCCGCAGATGGACTTGTCACCCGGGACGTCGTCGGTGGTGATGGTGAACTCGTCACCGCGCACCAGCTCGACGGGCCCCTCGGCGAAGGTCTCCAGACGGATCTTGGGGCCCTGGAGGTCGGCGAGCACGCCCACGGCGCGGCCGGTGTCCGCCACCGCCCTGCGGAGACGGTCGTACCGCTCCTGGTGCTCTGCCTGGGTCCCGTGGCTCATGTTGAATCGGGCCACGTTCATACCGGCCTCGATGAGCGCTTTCAGCTGCTCGTACGAGTCGACGGCGGGGCCCAGCGTGCAGACGATTTTGGAACGGCGCATGAGGCGGATCCTATCGGTTTGTTTCACTGCGGAATATTCCGTCTGGTGGAAAGTACAAATGGGCGCGGGGTCGCTCAGGCGTTCACTTCCGAAGCCCGCCTATCGAGCCGTTATGGGGCCACCAGTTCGTAGCTCTGGCGCGCGATCTCCAGCTCCTCGTCCGTCGGCACCACGGCGACCGCCACCCGCGCGTACGCCGGCGAGATGATCCGGGCCTCGTCGGACCGTACGGCGTTGAGGTCGGCGTCCACCGCCAGGCCCAGCTCCTCCAGGCCCGCGATCGCAGCTTCCCGCACCGGGGCCGCGTTCTCGCCGACACCCGCCGTGAACGCGACCGCGTCCACCCGGCCGAGCACCGCGTAGTACGCCCCGATGTACTTCTTCAGCCGGTGGATGTAGATGTCGAAGGCGAGCGCCGCCCGCTCGTCGCCCTCGTCGATCCGGCGCCGGATCTCCCGCATGTCGTTGTCGCCGCAGAGCCCGACGAGCCCGGACTTCTTGTTGAGCAGCGTGTCGATCTCGTCCGCCGACATCCCCGCCACCCGCTTCAGGTGGAAGGTGACCGCCGGGTCGACGTCGCCCGAGCGGGTGCCCATGACCAGGCCCTCCAGCGGGGTGAGGCCCATCGAGGTGTCCACGCACCGCCCGCCCCTGACGGCCGAGGCGGAGGCCCCGTTGCCCAGGTGCAGCACGATCACGTTCACCTCCTCCGGCTCCTTGCCGAGCAGCTTCGCCGTCTCGCGCGACACATAGGCGTGCGAGGTGCCGTGGAAGCCGTACCGCCGGATGCGGTGCTTGTCCGCCGTCTCGACGTCGATCGCGTACCGGGCCGCCGACTCCGGCATCGTCGTGTGGAACGCGGTGTCGAAGACCGCGACCTGCGGCAGGTCCGGGCGGAGCGCCATCGCCGTACGGATGCCGGTGAGGTTCGCCGGGTTGTGCAGCGGCGCGACCGGCACCAGCCGCTCGATCTCGGCGAGCACCTCCTCGTCGATCACGGTCGGCGCGGAGAACCGCAGCCCGCCGTGGACCACCCGGTGGCCGATCGCGGCCAGTTCGGGGGAGTCGAGGCCGAGGCCGTCCGCCGCCAGCTCCTCGGCCACCGCCTTCAGGGCCGCCGCGTGGTCGGGGATCGGCCCGGTCCGCTCCCGCTTCTCGCCCCCGCCGCCCTGCAGCGGCGTGTGGACGAGCCGAGAGGTCTCCTCGCCGATCCGCTCGACCAGGCCGAGGGCGAGGCGGGAGCTGTCGCTCATGTCGAGGAGCTGGTACTTCACCGACGACGAGCCGGAGTTGAGGACGAGGACGCGCGTGGGGGTGGGGGAGGTGGGGGAGGTCATGCCGTGGGCTCCTGGGGGACCTGGGACTGGATCGCCGTGATGGCGACCGTGTTGACGATGTCGCTGACGAGCGCGCCGCGCGAGAGGTCGTTCACCGGCTTGCGCAGACCCTGCAGGACCGGGCCGACCGCCACGGCGCCCGCCGAGCGCTGCACGGCCTTGTAGGTGTTGTTGCCGGTGTTGAGGTCCGGGAAGATCAGCACGGTCGCCTGTCCTGCCACCTCGGACCCCGGCAGCTTGGTCGCGGCGACGGACGGCTCGACGGCCGCGTCGTACTGGATGGGCCCCTCGATCCGCAGCTCCGGGTGGGACTCCCGTACCAGCTTCGTCGCCTCGCGGACCTTGTCGACGTCCGCGCCCGAGCCCGAGGTGCCGGTGGAGTACGAGAGCATCGCGATCCGCGGCTCGACGCCGAAGCGGGCCGCGGTGGCCGCCGACTGCACGGCGATGTCCGCGAGCTGCACCGCGTCCGGGTCCGGGTTCACGGCGCAGTCGCCGTACACGAGCACCTTGTCGGCGAGGCACATGAAGAAGACGGACGAGACGATCGAGGCGTCCGGCTTGGTCTTGATGATCTCGAAGGCGGGGCGGATCGTCGCGGCCGTGGAGTGCACCGAGCCGGAGACCATGCCGTCGGCGAGCCCCTCCTGGACCATGAGCGTGCCGAAGTAGTTGACGTCCGAGACGACGTCGTACGCCAGCTCCACCGTCACGCCCTTGTGGGCGCGCAGCTCGGCGTACTTCGTGGCGAAGCCGTCGCGCAGCTCGGAGGTCTGCGGGTCGATCAGCTGGGTGGCCGGCGAGGACAGGTCGATGCCGAGGTCCGCGGCCTTCTTGCGGATGACCTCGACGTCACCGAGCAGCGTCAGGTCGCAGACGTCGCGGCGCAGCAGCACGTCGGCGGCGCGCAGCACCCGCTCCTCGGTGCCCTCGGGGAGGACCACGCGGCGGCGCTCGGCGCGGGCCTGCTCCAGGAGTTCGTGCTCGAACATCATCGGCGTGACCCGGCCGCTGCGGGCCAGCGAGATCCGCTTCAGCAGATCGGCGGTGTCCACGTGCCGCTCGAAGAGACCGAGCGCCGTCTCCGCCTTGCGGGGCGTGGCCGCGTTCAACTTCCCTTCAAGGGAGAAGAGTTCGGCGGCAGTCGGGAAGCTGTTGCCGGGTACGGAGATAACCGGAGTGCCGGGCGCGAGGCGGGCCGCCAGGGTCAGGATCTCCTCGCTGGGCCGCTCGTTCAGGGTGAGCAGGACTCCGGCGATCGGCGGGGTGCCGGCCGAGTGCGCCGCGAGCGCACCCACGACCAGGTCGGCGCGGTCCCCGGGGGTGACCACGAGACAGCCCGGGGTCAGCGCGTTCAGGAAGTTCGGCAGCATGGCGCCGCCGAAGACGAAGTCGAGCGCGTCGCGCGCCAGGCCCGCGTCGTCGCCCAGGACGACCGAGGCACCCAGGTGGTGGGTGATCTGGGCGACCGTGGGGGCCGCGAGCGCCGGCTCGTCGGGGAGCACGTAGCAGGGCACGGGGACCCGGGCGGTGAGCCGCTCGGCGATGGCCGCCCGGTCCTCGCCCGCCGCTCGGTTGACGACCATCGCGAGGACGTCGCAGCCGAGCCCGTCGTACGCCCGGAAGGCGTTGCGGGCCTCGGCGCGCACGGACTCGGCGGTCTGGTTCTTGCCGCCGACCACCGGTATCACCGAGGCGCCGAACTCGTTGGCCAGGCGCGCGTTGAGGGCCAGCTCGTCGGGGAGCTGGGTGGCGGCGAAGTCCGTACCGAGGACGAGGACGACCTCGTAGTCGCGGGCGACCGCGAGGAAGCGGTCGACGAGCCGGGAGACCAGCTCGTCGGTGCCCCGCTCGGCCTGGAGCGCCGAGGCCTCGTGGTAGTCCATGCCGTAGACCGTCGAGGCGTCCTGGGAGAGGCGGTAGCGCGCCCGCAGGAGATCGAACAGACGGTCGGGTCCGTCGTGGACCAGGGGCCGGAACACCCCCACCCGGTCCACCTGGCGGGTCAGGAGTTCCATGACTCCCAGCTCGACCACCTGCCGGCCGTCTCCGCGGTCGATCCCGGTCACGTACACGCTGCGCGTCACGCCGTGGCTCCTGTCCAGTCCTGTCCGCCCGGTCTTGTCAACCGAGTGTGTTCAAAAAACCCCGATAGGGTGGCGATACCCCCTTGACAATACCTCTGGGGGTGGTTAGGACGCAGGCCGGACGAACGGCCTGGAAAAGGGGGACGAAAGGCCCCAGAACACCGGCGCGCGGAGTAGCCGGGAGCGCGGGCGCCACGCCGGGCGTGGGAGAATCGACAGAGCTCACATGTACCGCTACCGAGCAGGAGACACAGCACGATGCGCATCGGAGTTCTCACCGCAGGCGGCGACTGCCCCGGCCTGAACGCAGTGATCCGGTCGGTCGTGCACCGGGCGCTCACCGGCCACGACGACGAAGTCATCGGCTTCGAGGACGGGTTCAAGGGTCTCCTCGACGGACATGTCCGCCCGCTCGACCTCAACGCGGTCAGCGGCATCCTCGCCCGCGGCGGCACCATCCTCGGCTCCGCCCGCCTGGAGCGCAACCGCCTGGCCGAAGCCGCCGAGTCCGCCCCGGAGTTGGCGAAGAAGTACGGCATCGACGTCCTCATCCCGATCGGCGGCGAGGGCACCCTGACCGCCGCCCGGATGCTCTCCGACGCCGGGATGCCCGTCGTCGGCGTACCGAAGACCATCGACAACGACATCTCCTCCACCGACCGCACCTTCGGCTTCGACACCGCCGTGGGCGTCGCGACGGAGGCCATAGACCGCCTCAAGACCACCGCCGAGTCCCACCAGCGCGTGATGGTCGTCGAGGTGATGGGCCGGCACGCAGGCTGGATCGCCCTGGAGTCCGGCATGGCCGGCGGCGCCCACGGCATCTGCCTGCCCGAGCGGCCCTTCGAGGTCGACGACCTGGTCAAGATGGTCGAGGAGCGGTTCGCGCGCGGCAAGAAGTTCGCGGTCATCTGCGTCGCCGAGGGCGCGCACCCCGCCGAGGGCTCCATGGAGTACCAGAAGGGCGAGATCGACCAGTTCGGCCACGAGCGCTTCCAGGGCATCGGCAACCGGCTCGCGGTCGAGCTGGAGCGGCGCCTCGGCAAGGAGGCCCGGCCGGTCATCCTCGGTCACGTCCAGCGCGGCGGAACGCCGACCGCGTACGACCGGGTGCTCGCGACCCGCTTCGGCTGGCACGCGGTGGAGGCCGCGCACCAGGGCGAGTTCGGCCGGATGACGGCGCTGCGGGGCACGGACGTCGTGATGGTGCCGCTGGCCGAGGCCGTGACGCAGCTGAAGACCGTGCCGGAGGCCCGGATGTCCGAGGCCGAGTCGGTCTTCTGACCCGGTCGTCCGGGACGTAGGTCCCGAAGAAGTCCTGAATGTGTGTGGGCCCCGATCGTCCCCCCGTGGACGATCGGGGCCTTTTCCGTTCCCCCGTGCTTCCCCCGTGACGATTCCGGCCCCTGACCGGAATTGCCGATTTCCACTCTTGAGTTGAACAGCCGGATCAACAAGGCTTGGGGCTGTCCCGGACATGTCCCAACCCTGTCCCGGGGGAGGGGCGGGGAGCGCGCATGACCGAGGGAACGCCCGGCGGACCGGTCGGCGGGGGCGGCGCACCCGACCCGCGCGAGGCCACCGACGCCGCCTCGTTCATCGCGCTGCTGCAGCGGCTCAAGGACTGGTCGGGCCTGACCTACCGCGACCTTTCGGCTCACGCGGAGGCGCTCGGCGAGGTCCTGCCCCGCTCGACGGTGGCGAACATGCTCGCCCGCTCGACCGTCCCCCGCGAGGAGCTGCTGACCACCTTCGTACGCGCCTGCGGGGTGGAGCCGGGGGACCTGGAGAGCTGGCAGACCGTCCGCAAGGAGCTGGCGGTACGGGGGGTGTACGCGGGTTCCGACGGTGGTGCGGAAGGCGCGGGCGCCTCGTGGCCGCAGATGACGGAACCCGATCCAGATCCGGATCCCGAACCCGGAATCGAGCCGGGGGCCGAGGAACAGCCTCCCGACCCGCAGTCCCGCCTCCGGCGCACGCTCGTCGCCCTCGTCGCCGTCGCCGGGCTCGTCCTCGCCTCCGTCAGCGTGGTCGGCGCTCTCGTCGGGGACGGGAGCGGTGGGAGCGACGGGCACGGCGGGAGCGACGGGCACGGCGGAGGCGGCGACCGGCCGATGACCGTCACCGCGCCTGCCGCCGGGGACGTGCGGATCCGGGTGATCGGCTCGGACCTCTGCCTGAACGAGCGGCGCGGCGGACGCAGCGGCCAGATCCACCAGCGCGCGTGCGAGGGCGCCGACGTCCCTCTCTACTCCCTCAAGGAGCTCGGCTCGGGGGAGTGGCGAATCGTTTCCGACCACCCGGACTACGGCCCCGGCTGCTCCGGCATCCCGTCCGGCGGCAAGGTCGCGGACGCCGCGTTCGAGGACTCCGAGTGCGGGGACACGAGCCGGGTCGAAACGTTCCGCCTGGACCCCTTCGGCAGCCCGGTCACCGGCTACCGCATCGTCCCCGTGCGCTCGGCGACCCCGGACTCCTGCGTGACCGTCGTCGGAGACCGGGCCGCCGAGTGGGCGAAGCTGGCGCAGGCGTCCTGCCGCGCGGACGCCGCAGGCCAGCTCTTCAGCTTCGACCGCCGCTAGGGAGCCCGTAGGGGTGCCGGCGCCGGCTCCACGAGCCGGGCGCGCAGCGCCTCGACCACGGCAGGGTCGAGACCGACGTGCCCGGTGACGTACCCGTACACCGATCCGTACGTGGCGCGCAGGTCCGCGAGGACGAGCCGCATGATCTCCGCCGGCGCGCGGCCGTAGCCCGGCCAGCGCAGCTCGCGCCCCGGGTGGGCGGCGTGCCAGTCGGCGACCAGGCGCGCGGTGGCGAGCTCGGTGAGGGCGAAGTCGTCGAGGATCTGCTCGTCGGAGACGTCGAGCAGCCCGAGCAGCAGCGCGGCGAGCAGACCCGTACGGTCCTTCCCCGAGGCGCAGTGGAAGACGAGCGGACCGTCCGCCGCCGCGACGACCTCCAGGGCCTCGCGCAGCTCGGCGGCGCCGTCGGCCGCGACCTCGGCGAACCGGTCGGCGAGGTAGCGCCACGGGTCGAGGTCGGGGTCGATCTCCGCCTGGTCGTACGGGCGGTGCTCGATGCTCAGGTTGTGCCAGGCGATGCCGTCGGTCTCCGGGGTCTCCGGCAGCCGGCCCTTGGCCTCGATCTCCCACGGGTAGCGCAGGTCGATCACGGTCTCCACACCCAGCGCGCGGAAGCGGCCCAGGTCGGGGCCGCGCAGCTTGGCGAGGGAGTCGGCACGGTAGAGGACCTGCCAGCGGACGGTGCCGCCGTCGACGGTCCGATAGCCGCCCAGATCACGGACGTTGTGGAGATGCTCGAAGGGTATGTGTCGTTTCACGCGACCACCCTAGGGTCAGGGTCCGACGGCGTCCCAGAAGTGCTCCACGATGCCGTCCAGGTACTCGCGGCCCGCGTCGCCGCTGCCGCCCGAGGCACCCCAGCTGCTGGTGGCCACCATCTTGGCGTGGTAGTCGGTGTGCAGGTGCTGGAGCGCGGCCTCCAGGACGCGCTTGGGCAGCGGCAGCAGCTTCACCACCGGCCGGACGTACGCCTGCCAGCGCGTCGTCGCCGCGTCCCGCAGCAGCACTGCCAGCTCGTCGCCCCGGCCGGTGACCTGCACCAGTTCGCGGGGCCCGAGGCCGAGGCTCTCGGCGAGGGCGGCGGTCTGGCGTTCGTTGCCGCGCCAGCGGCCGGACTCCTCCATCCTGAGGTAGCCGGGGCCGTCGAGGCCCACCCGCCGGGCGAGTTCGTCGGCCGCGAGACCGCGGGCCATCCGGTGCTCGCGCAGGGTGGTGGCGTCGGCGATCAGCTCGCCGGGGGCGCACCAGAGGACGCCCGCGAGGGCGGTGAGTTCCTGGGAGGAGGGGGCGAGGCGCCCGCGTTCCCAGGCGATGACCGTCTCGGGGACGACGGCGAGACCGTACTGCGCGCGCAGCCCGTAGGCGACATGTCCCGGGGCCATGCCGAGACCCTCACGGAGGCGGCGCGCGGCGAGCGCGTTGAACGGAGGGGGAGGAGGGGGAGGGGTGTGGTGCACGCCGTCAACCTAGGTGCGTAACGTGACCAGTGGCTACGGTGCGTTCGCCCAAGCCCGAATGTCGTAGAAACGTGGGAACCCGGTGGTAACCATCCGTAGTGATCACCCACCGGTTCGGTGAGCGGTGGGCGGAGTCCGGTCAGCGGACGATCGTCGAGATCCAGCGGTACTGGAGCTCCGGCCGGCCGATCTGACCATACTGCGGCGCCCGCGCCGCCCGCCCGTCCGTGACCAGGTGTTCCAGATAGCGGCGCGCGGTGATCCGGGAGATGCCGACCGCCGCGGCGGCCTCGGCCGCGGTCAGACCGTCGGCGGCGTCCCGCAGCGTACGGGTGACGGCCTCCAGGGTCGGCGCGCTCAGCCCCTTGGGGAGCGAGACCGGCTGCGGGGCGCGCAGCGCGCCGAGCGCGCGGTCCACGTCGTCCTGGCCGGACGCCTCGCCCGCCGCGGCGCGGAACTCGGCGTACCGGGAGAGCCGGTCCCGCAGGGTCGCGAACGTGAACGGCTTCAGCACGTACTGGACGACCCCTAGGGACACGCCCTCGCGCACGATCGCGAGGTCCCGGGCCGAGGTCACCGCGATGACGTCGGCCGAGTGCCCGCCCGCGCGCAGCGCGCGGAGCAGCTGGAGGCCGTGCCCGTCGGGAAGGTACAGGTCGAGCAGGATGAGGTCGACCGGCGTCCGGTCGAGGACCCGCACGGCGGCGGCCCGGGAGTGCGCCACCCCGACGACGGTGAACCCGGCGACCCGCCCCGCGTACAGCGCGTGCGCGTCGGCGGCGACCGGGTCGTCCTCGACGACGAGCACCCGGATGCCGTGGCTGCCCTGGCCGCCGTCCTGCCTGCTCGTGCTCACGCGGACACCTCCGGGTCGGTTTCCCTGGACTGCGGCTCGGGTTCGGGCTGGGGCTGGGGCTGCGGCTCGGTCTCGGTGCGGGGTGCCGGCGGCCGGGCGGCGGCACCGGCACCGGCGGCACCGGCGTCCGTGGTCGGTGTCAGGGGCAGGCGTACGGTGAACTCCGCGCCGCCCTCCGGGGTGTCCGTCAGGGTCACCGTGCCCGAGGTGCGGGTGGCCGCCTGGCGGACCAGGGCCAGGCCGAGGCCCCGGGCGGGGCCGTGGGTGGACCAGCCCCGGTCGAAGACCGCGTCCCGGTCGCCCTCCTCGATCCCGGGCCCGCTGTCGCGGACCCGCAGGAGGAGCTCGCCGTCGCATGTCCGGGCGGTGACCGCGACCCGCGCGTGCGGGGTGCCGCTCGTCGCCTCCACCGCGTTGTCGATCAGGTTGCCGAGGATCGTCACCAGGTCCCGCGGGGGGATCTCCGGCGGCAGGAGGCCGTCGTCGATGCGGCTGTCCTCGGTGAGCGTCAGCTCCACGCCCCGCTCGTTGGCCTGCGCCGCCTTGCCGAGGAGCAGCGCCGCGAGCACCGGTTCGCCGACCGCGTCCACGACCCGGTCGGTGAGCGCCTGGGCCAGCTGCAGTTCCGCCGTCGCGAAGCCGACCGCCTCCTCCACCCGGCCGAGCTCGATCAGCGAGACGACCGTGTGCAGCCGGTTCGCGGCCTCGTGTGCCTGTGAGCGGAGCGCCTGGGTGAACCCCCGCTCCGAGGTCAACTCGCCGGACAGCGCCTGGAGTTCGGTACGGTCCCGGAGCGTCGCGACCGTACCCCGGCGCTCCCCGCCGACCACCGGCCGGGTGTTGACCACGAGCACCCGCTCCGCCGTCAGGTGGAGTTCGTCCACCCGCGGCTCCGAGGCGAGCAGCGCACTTGTGAGCGAGACCGGAAGGCCGAGATCGGCCGCCGACCGGCCCACGACCTCCGCGTCCAGACCGAGCAGCTCCCGCGCGCCGTCGTTGATGAGCGCGATCCGGCGCTGCCCGTCCAGCATCACAAGGCCCTCGCTCACCGCGTGCAGCGCCGCCTCGTGGTAGTCGTGCATCCGGCTCAGCTCGGTCGTGTTCATCCCGTGCGTGTGCCGTCGCAGCCGCGCGTTGATCACGTACGTACCGGCTCCGCCGATGGCAAGGGCCGCCCCCGCCATCCCCAGCAGGGCCGTGACCTGCTCGCGTACCTGCTCGCTGATCTTCTCGATGGTGATGCCCGAACTGACGAGGGCGACGACCTGGCCGTCCTCGTACACCGGCGTGATCGTCCGCACCGAACGCCCGAGCACCCCCATGTGCGTCTCGGAGAAGGTCCGCCCCTGGAGCGCCGGCTCGATGTGGCCCAGGTACGCGCGCCCGATCTCGCCCGCCTCCGGGTGCGACCAGCGCGTGCCGTCCGGGGACATGATCACCACGAAGGCGACGCCGGTCCGCTTCCGTACCGTCTCGGCGTACGGCTGGAGCACGGCGGTGGGGTTCGGGGAGCGCAGCGCCTGCGGCACGGTGGGGGAGGCGGCGACGGCCGTCGCGGTCGCGGTGGACTGGCGGCGCGCGGTCTCCTCGGCCTGGCCGCGATCGGTGACGTACGCGAAGACCGCGCAACCGGCCACGATCGCCGCCACCAGCACGACCTGCATCGCGAAGAGCTGGCCGGCGAGGCTGCGCGGCCGGGGGAGGGGTATGCGCATGCGGGCCAGTGTGACAGTTCGGCCATGAACGAAACGAACGCAAGCGTGACCCGGGTCACAGGCTGATGGATAGTCGCGGGGATCCACCGGGACGTGGACACCCCCATCAGCACGAGGAGGACCCCGTGGCCGCACAGCGGGACCGCACCCATTATCTGTACATCGCCGTCATCGGAGCCGTGCTCCTGGGCGTCACGGTCGGCTTCGTGGCGCCGGACTTCGCCGTCGAACTCAAGCCCCTCGGCACCGGCTTCGTGAACCTGATCAAGATGATGATCTCCCCGATCATCTTCTGTACGATCGTCCTCGGCGTCGGCTCGGTCCGCAAGGCCGCGAAGGTCGGTGCCGTCGGCGGGCTCGCGCTCGGGTACTTCCTCGTCATGTCGACCGTCGCCCTCGCGATCGGTCTGCTCGTCGGCAACATCCTGGAGCCCGGCTCCAGCCTCCACCTCACCAAGGAGCTGGCCGAGGCGGGCGCCAAGCAGGCCGACGGGACGAGCGAGTCCACGGCGGACTTCCTGCTCGGGATCATCCCGCACACGCTGGTCTCCGCCTTCACCGAGGGCGAGGTGCTGCAGACCCTGCTCGTCGCCCTCCTCGCGGGCTTCGCGCTGCAGGCCATGGGGCGGGCAGGGGAGCCCGTGCTGCGCGGGATCGGGCACATCCAGCGGCTCGTCTTCCGGATCCTCGCCATGATCATGTGGGTCGCCCCGATCGGCGCGTTCGGCGCCATGGCGGCGGTCGTCGGCGCGACCGGCATCGACGCGCTGAAGTCGCTCGCGGTCATCATGATCGGCTTCTACGTGACCTGCGCCCTGTTCGTCTTCGTGGTCCTGGGCGCGCTGCTGCGGATCGTCGCCGGCGTCAACATCCTCACGCTCCTGAAGTACCTGGGCCGCGAGTTCCTGCTGATCCTCTCCACCTCGTCCTCCGAGTCCGCGCTGCCCCGGCTCATCGCGAAGATGGAGCACCTGGGCGTCAGCAAGCCCGTCGTCGGCATCACCGTCCCCACCGGCTACTCCTTCAACCTCGACGGCACCGCGATCTACCTGACGATGGCCTCCCTCTTCGTCGCCGAGGCCATGGGCAACCCGCTCTCGGTCGCCGAGCAGATCTCGCTCCTCGTCTTCATGATCATCGCGTCGAAGGGCGCGGCCGGTGTCACCGGCGCCGGCCTGGCGACCCTCGCGGGCGGCCTCCAGTCCCACCGCCCCGAACTGGTCGACGGCGTCGGCCTGATCGTCGGCATCGACCGCTTCATGAGCGAGGCCCGCGCCCTCACGAACTTCGCGGGCAACGCCGTCGCCACCGTCCTCGTCGGCACGTGGACCAAGGAGATCGACAAGGAGCGGGTCACGGAGGTCCTCGCCGGGCGGGTTCCCTTCGACGAGAAGACCCTGGTCGACGATCACGGCCCGGCGTCGTCCGAGCCGGACGAGGACACGCCGGTACCGGACCAGAAGACCCGCGCGACGGTCTGAGCAAGATCGGACATTGGATATCGGATATCGGATCCAATATCATGGATCCATGATCGCGGATCCGACATCTTGGATCCAATATTTCGGATCCAATCCCGCAGGGCCGAATCCCGGATCCCGGATCCAATATCTCGCATCCAGAGCCTTGGATACGGCGCATTGGATCCAGGATCATGGATATTGGATCCAAGACATCGGATCCGAAGACCGCCCCGGCTCCCGGGCCTTGAGCCGGATCCGGGCATCGGGGTACGGGGCGCCCCCGGCCGCACACGCGGCCGGGGGCGCCTCTTCGTGCTCCCGTCAGGAGAACGGGATCCGGACCACCGACTGGTTGCCCACGCCGACGGTGCTCGGGCCGTTGCCGATCGCGTTCCACACCTCGACGCGGACCCGTCCGTTCGTCAGGTTCCCGTGGCTGCCGGTCGCCGACTTCAGGCCGCTCGCCTGCGTGTAGTGCTCGTACCCCGGTACCGGATCGGTCGCGAAGTACCCGTACGTCTCCACGCGCTCCCAGCTCCCGTCGCCCGTACGGTCGTAACTCACCCGCACCTGTTGCCCATTGGCGACGACCGAGCCGGCGTCGACGAAGACGTCGAACTGTGTCGCGCCGCCGTTGTACGTCCGCGTGATCGGGCCCGAGGTGAAGACCTGCGGGTTGGCCGGGGTGCCGTCGTGGTTGGCGCCGCCCGCCGAGGCGAGGGTCACCGTCGAGGCGGACGCCTGGGCGTCACCCGCGCCCGCGCCGGTCCGCAGGTACAGCTGCGAGGAGCCCGAGGGCGGCGGGGTGGTCGGCGGGGTGGTCGGCGGAGTCGTACCGCCGCCCTTCGTCCACACGGCCACGTAGTCGACGAGCATCGGCCGTCCCGAGACCGTCGCGGCGGTCGGGGTCGGGCCGCCCAGGGCGTCCGGGAAGGCGCCGCCCATCGCCACGTTGAGCAGCAGGAAGTAGCCCGCGTGGCTGGTCATGTCGGCCCAGGCCTGTGCGCCGACGCGGGTCTCGTTGACGCTGTGGAAGAGCTGGTCGTCCACGTACCAGCGCAGCTCGTTGGGGGAGGTCGAGCGGTCCCACTCGAAGCGGTACGTGTGGAAGGCCGACTGGCAGCTCGCGCCCGGGCAGACGCGGCTCGCGCCGATGCCGGTGGTCTCGCCGCACGGGCCGCCCGGGTTCACGCCGCAGTGCAGCACGCCCCAGACGGAGTTGATGCCGTTGACGTTCTCCATGATGTCGAACTCGCCGATGGCGGGCCAGTTCCAGTAGTTGCCCCGGTAGGGCGCGCCGAGCGCCCAGAAGGCGGGCCAGTAGCCGGCGGCCTCGGCGCCGGTCACGTTCGGCATCTGAATCCGGCCCTCGATGCGCAGGGTGCCGCCCGCGGGGGCCTTGAAGTCGGCGCGCTTCGTCTCGACGCGGGCCGAGGTCCAGTTGCCCGCGCCGTCCTTGAGCGGAGTGATGCGGAGGTTCCCGGTGCCGTCGAGGCGCACGTTGTCGGGGCTCGACGTGTAGTTCTGGATCTCTCCGGTGCCCCAGTTGCCGGGGCCGCCCGGATAGCCGTGACCGGTGTCTATCTGCCACTCGGCGCCGTTCGGGAGGGCGCGGTCGGGGCCGTTGAAGTCGTCGCTCCACTGGAGCGACCAGCCGGGCGCCGGGGGGACGGCGCCGCTGGCGGTACCGGCGCCGCCGAGGCCGATGAGGGCGCCCGCGGCGAGGGCGGCGGCGAGGAGCGAGGCGAGGAGTGGGGTGCGTCTGACGCGGCTCAGGGAGCTCAAGGGAGAACACCTCCGCTGGGGGGACGAGCGCCTGAGAGCGCTCTCAGCAAGCTTTTGTAGTTGGAGACACCGCACCCGTCAATGGGTGCGGTGTCTCCAACCGCTGAAGCCCCGCCGAACGCCCACCGAACGTCTACTGGACGTCCAGCTCCGCCAACTCCCGTGCATCCAGCACCAGTTCGCCCGCCGCAGCCGAATCCCGTACGGTCTCCGGCCTGCTCGCCCCCGGGATCGGCAGGACCGTCTCCGACCGCGCGAGCAGCCACGCGAGCGCCACCCGCTGCGGGCTCACCCCGCGCGCCCGCGCCACCCGGTGGAACCCCCCGAACTCCGGGTCCTCCGCCAGATCCGACGCCCCGTCGAGCGAACTCCGCGAGATCCCGCCCAGCGGGCTCCACGGCAGGAACGCGAGCCCCAGCTCCGCGCAGAGCCGCAGCTCGGCCTCGGAGGTCCGCACGGCGGGGGAGTACCGGTTCTGCACGGAGACGAGCCGCTCGCCGAGCATCTCCCGCGCGAGCCGGATCTGTTCCACGTCCACGTTCGAGATCCCGGCCAGCCAGATGGTGCCCGCGTCCAGCAACTCCCGTATCGCGCCCAGCGATTCCGCGTACGGCACGGCCGGATCCGGCTTGTGGAGCTGGTAGAGCCCGATCGCCTCGACGCCGAGCCGCCGCGCCGACGCCTCGGCCGCCCGCCGCAGGTGCTCCGGCCGCCCGTCCACGGTCCAGCCGCCGTCGGCGGTCCGCCCCCGCCCGCCCTTCGTCGCCACCAGGACGCCCTCGGTCCGGCCACGACCCCCGTACGTGGCCAGCGCCCGCGCCACCAGCAGCTCGCCGGCGCCCGGCTCGCCCCCGGGCGGGTGGTAGGAGTCCGCCGTGTCGAGCAGCGTCACACCCGCGTCGAGCGCCGCGTGGACGGTGGCCAGGGCGCGGGCCTCGTCCGGGCGCCCCTCGATGGAGAGCGGCATGGCGCCGAGTCCGATCGCCCCGACCCGTACGTCTCCGAGCATGCGGTACCGCATCAGCGCGCCCCCAGCGTCTCGGAGAGCGCCCGGCCGAGCCACTCCGAGGAATTCCGGAAGGAGAATCCGAGAGCGGCCGCGCGGGAGTTGTCCATGGCGTACGAGCGGGCGAAGGAGAACGGCGACACCTCGCCGACCTCGACCTCCCGGAAAACGGTACGCCCGCCCACCTGCCGCTCGATCTCCGCACAGATCTCGGCGGTGGTGAGCGCACCGTGGGAATGAGCGTTGACGACCCCGGTGAATTCGGCTTCTGCGACCCACGCCAGAAATTCGGCGATCTCCTCGACATACACATAGGTGGCCGGGTGGTTCACCGCCGGTACGGCGATCGGCTCGCCCGCCCGGATCCGGTCCGCGTAGTGGCCGACCCGCCCCGTGAAGTCGTCCGCGCCGCCGAGCACATGGGCGACCCGGACCGCCGTGTACGGGAACGGGGGCTCGGCCGCGAAGACCGCCTCCGCCTGCCGCTTCCCCTCTCCGTAGTGCGCGTCGAGGAACTCCGGGTCCTCCCAGGGGAGGCCGGGATCGACGGTGACGGTACGCGGGTCGACGGCCTCCTCCCGTACGGGCGCGGTGGAGTCCTCGTACTCGTACACCTCGACCGTCGACGTCATCACATAGCGCCGTGTGCGCGGCCCGAAAACCCGCCGGGCGATGGCGGCCTGGCGCGGGGTGTAGCAGACCTGGTCGACGACGACATCGAAGGTCCGCTCGCCGAGCGCGCTTTCCAGAGCGTCTTCGTCATTCCGGTCGGCGACGATATGAACGACCCCCTCCACGGCGCCGGAAGACCCCCGATTGAGAATGCTGACGGAATGCCCGGAATCCAGCAGACGGGTCGTCAGCCGCTTTCCGAAATAGCGGTTCCCACCGATGATCAGAATGTTCATAGGACAAGTGTTACGTTGGGCGCTCGTCTGCTGAAGGGGGAAACATGGGAGTCCCGGCCGCCGCGCCGAAGGAACCACGGCATCTGCGTCCCGCCGCCAACGAAACCTCGGTAGGGGCCTTCGACCCCATCGACCGGCAGATCCTGGAGCTCGTCCAGGAGGACGGCCGGATCAAGCTCAGCGAGCTGGGCCGCCGCGTCCGGCTGAGCCCGGCGGCCGTCACCGAACGGGTGCGGAGGCTGGAGGCGTGCGGGGCGATCACCGGCTACGGCGCCCATGTCTCCCCGGCCCGGCTCGGCTACGGCATCCAGGCCTTCATCCGGGTGAACCCGCACGGCGGCTACACCCTCAAACACCCCAGGACGCTGGAGCTGACCGCCCGTCCGGAGATCGTCGAGGTCCACCACGTGGTCGGCGAGGACTGCTGGATCCTCAAGGTCGCCGTCACCGACACCATCCACCTCGAAGAGATCCTGGAACAGACCTCAGCCCTGGGTCGCACGACGACCTCGATCGTCCTGTCGTCGCCGGTCGAGCGGAAACCCCTGCTGCCACCGGCCGGTCAGGGAGCGAGCGCGGCCACGTAGTCGTCGAGCAGCTCGACCTGGCGGTCGGGCGGGAAGGCCGGCGGGTCGAGCAGAGCCTGGACGACCAGGCCGAGGGCGAAGGACAGGGCGCCGGCGGCGACGCGGGCCGGGTCGCCGGGCGGCAGCTCGCCGAGCTCCTGTGCCGTGGCGACGGCGTCCCGGAGCCGGTCGCGGCTGCGGGCGTACTTCCCGGCGTAGTCGGCGCGCAGGGCCGGGTCGGCGAGGGCGGTGTCCCAGGAGGAGACCCAGATCCGGTTGGAGTCGGTGGCCTCGGGGGTCAGCGGCAGGATGTCGAGCAGGGCGTTCCGTACCGCCGCGAGGCCCGTCCCCGAGGTGCGCCGGGCGCGGCTGTCGGTGCGCTGTTCGAGCAGGTCGAGGGCGTGCTCAAGCAGGTCGTTCTTGGTGGGGAAGTAGTGGGTGAGCAGGCCGGTCGTCGCGCCGAGCTCGGTGGCGACGGCCCGCAGGGTCAGCCCGCCGAACCCACGGGTGGCGAGCACGCGCCAAACCGCCTCCGAGACTTCGAGTCGGCGGGCCTCGTGGTCCCCCTTGGCGCGTGGCATGCTGCTACTGTACATAGTCGTAACGCTTGTTATGTGAATGGGGTCGCCGCCATGTTCTCCCTCTCCCTCCGGGACAACGCCCTCCTGTGCCCACTGGAGACATGGCACGCCGAGGAGTTCGCCGCCCACATGGACCGGGCGCGCGAGCACATCCGGCCGTGGGTCGGGCAGTCCTTCGTCACCGACAGCCTCGACGGGGCCCGGGCGACCCTGCTCCGCTACGCCGAGCGGCAGGCCGCGGACGGCGCCCGCCTCTACGGCATCTGGCTCGACGGCACGCTCGTCGGCGGCGTGATGTTCACGTCCTTCGACGCGGCATCGGGCGCGTGCGAGGTCGGCTGCTGGCTGGAGCCGGCGGCCGAGGGCCACGGCCTCGTCACGCCCGCGTGCGCCGCCCTGCTCGACTGGGCCTTCCTCACCCGGGGCCTGCACCGCGCCGCCTGGCACTGCCGGGCCGACAACGCGCGCAGCGCGGCGGTGGCCGAGCGGCTGTCCATGGTCCTGGAGGGCGTGGAGCGCGAGTCGTGGCCGTACGAAGGCGTCCGCTACGACACGCAGGGCTGGGCGGTCCTGGCGAGCGACTGGCGAAAGACCGGCCGAGCCTGACGGTCCCTTCGGAGCCGTCGCCCTTGCCTTGACGCCGACGTCAAGGCGTACGTTCGAGCCCATGCGAATCGGCGAGCTGGCCGAGCGGGCGGGAACGACCACGCGGACTCTGCGCTACTACGAGTCCCGTGGCCTCCTGGCCGCCCGGCGCACGGAGAACGGCTACCGCACGTACGACGAGGACGACCTGCGCCTCCTCCGGCAGATCAGGACCCTGCAGGACTTCGGGTTCGAACTGGAGGAGACGAGGCCGTTCGTGGAGTGCCTGCGGGCCGGCCACCCGGCGGGGGACGCGTGTCCCGCCTCGCTCGACGTCTACCGCCGCAAGCTGGCGGAGCTGGACGCCCTCGTGGACCAGCTCCAGGCGGTACGCGCGCAGGTCGCGACGCAGTTGCTGCGGGCCGAGGCGGAACTGCCGGGCGGCCCGGAACCCACATGCGAACTCGGAGGCTGACGCAATGACACACGTGACGGACGTGAGCGACACGGACTTCGACACCGAGGTCCTAGGCGCGCACGCCGACCTGCCGGTCCTGGTCAAATTCACGGCCGACTGGTGCCCCCCGTGCCGCCAACTGACCCCGGTGCTCGAAGCGATCGCGGAGGAGGAACGGGACCGCCTGAAGATCGTCCAGATCAACGTCGACCACAACCCGCAGACGACGATCCGCTACGGCGTCATGGCCACACCGACGTTGATGCTCTTCCGCGCCGGCGAACCGGTGAAGTCAATGGTCGGCGCCCGCCCGAAGCGCCTCATCCTGAAGGACCTGGAGGACGTACTGCCTCCGGCCCGGAGTTCGGCGACCGGCTAGAGGGCGTCCCACAGCGCGGTGCCGTACGACCCCACGATGTCCTCGATCCGGCGCACCGCCTCCTCGGTCGCCAGTGGGGCCAGGCGGCGGCCGTCGCGGAGGCCGCGTTCGACGCAGTGGGCGGCCAGGGCTTCGGCGGCGGGGCGTTCGGACTCCGCGATCGGGAGGGCCACGAGCTGGACGGGGGCCAGCCAGCCGGGGAACGCGCCGCGGTGCGCTTCGAGCAGGTGGGCGACGGCCCGCTTGTCGCTGCCGACGACGCTGCGGTGGACCAGGACCGGCCGGTGCTTGGCGCTGTCGGCGCCGATGTAGCTCAGGTCGAAGCGTTCCGGCTGGTGGAAGTCGATCTGTACGGTCGACAGGGTCGACTCCCGCCCAGCGCCCTCCGCGACCTGCACGTCGATCTTCGGGCCGTGGAACGCGGCCTCGCCCTCGGCGGACTCGTACGGCAGCCCGGAGGCGTCGAGCACCTCCGACAGGAGGGCGACGGAGCGGCGCCACAGCTCGGGCGCGTCCATGTACTTGCCGCCGGGCCCGGGCAGCGAGAGCCGGTACCGCGCCGGCTCGATGCCCATCGCCTCGTACACCCTCCGGATCAGCTCCAGCGCGCCGGCGGCCTCCTCCCGGACCTGGTCCAGGGTGCAGAAGATGTGCGCGTCGTTGAGCTGGATGGCCCGGACGCGGGTCAATCCGCCCAGGACGCCGGAGAGTTCGGAGCGGTACATGGGGCCGAGCTCGGCCATGCGCAGCGGGAGTTCGCGGTAGCTGTGGGCGCGGAAGCGGTAGATGACCGCACGCGTGCCGAACGGCTCCAGCTCGCGGCCGAGTCTGCGGTGGTCGTGCCGAGCCGGTCCGCCGGCGCACGGGGGTTTCGGAATGTACGTCCCGCCCGAATGCGCTTCTCTCCCCATGGCGCACAAAAATACCCCGACTAGAATTGACAGCCGGGGTTATGCATCGCGTATATTTTGAAGTTCCGTGTTCATGAACAGCAAAAACACGGAGAAGTTCACTAAAAGCACTGTATCGCGCCGGGAGTCGAATTGTCAACCGAGGAATTTCGGAAAGAGCAGCAATTCATCGCACAGCTCTACGCACGACTCGACGATCTGAGGGACCGCGCCGAGGCCGCCGTCGGCACCGCGCTCAAGGCGCCCTGGGTCGGCAACCAGGGGCGACTGGAGCGGGACGTGCTGGTGGCCGAGCAGACCGGGGTGCTCGCCGCGCTCGACGCGGGGGAGACCGGGCTCTGCTTCGGGCGGCTCGTCTTCCGGGACGGGCGCGACCACCACATCGGTCGGATCGGCATCCGCGAGGACGACCCGAACCGCACGCCCCTCGTCGTCGACTGGCGCGCCGAGGTCGCGCGGCCCTTCTACCTCGCCACCGGGTACGAACCGATGGGCCTCAGCCGCCGCCGGCACATCACCACCCACGGCCGCGAGGTGACCGCCCTCCACGACGAGGTCCTCGACCTCGGCGACGCGACCCGCACCGGGCACGAGAACCGGGACGCCGACGAGGTCCTCCTCGCCGCGCTCGACGCCGCCCGCACCGGGCGCATGCACGACATCGTGCAGACCATCCAGGCCGAGCAGGACCGCATCATCCGCTCCCCGCACCGCGGCGTCCTCGTCGTCGAGGGCGGCCCCGGCACCGGCAAGACCGCCGTGGCCCTGCACCGCGCCGCGTACCTCCTCTACGCCCACCGCGAGCAGCTCGCCAAGCGCGCCGTCCTCATCGTCGGCCCCAACCCCGCCTTCCTCGGCTACATCGGCAACGTCCTGCCCTCCCTCGGCGAGACCGGCGTCCTGCTCGCCACCCCCGCCGAACTGTTCCCCGGCGTCCGCGCCACCGGTACGGACACCCCGCGCGCCGCCGCCGTCAAGGGCGCCGCCACGATGGCCGACGTGCTCGCCGCGGCGGTACGGGACCGGCAGCAGGTCCCCGAGCGCGGCGCGCCGCTGATCGTCCGGCACGACGACGGCGACCTCGTCATCGACTGGGACATGGCCCTGGAGGCCCGCCACAAGGCCCGCGAGACCGCCCTCCCGCACAACCTCGCCCGGCCCTACTTCGTCTTCAACATCCTCGACGCCCTCGCCGCCCAGCTCGCCGACCGCATCGGCGCCGACCCCTACGGCGGCCCCAACTTCCTCGGCCCCGACGACATCGCCCTCCTCGCCAAGGGCATCGCCGCCAACCCCGAGGTCCACGCCGCCATCGAGACCCTCTGGCCCGACCTCACCCCCGAGGGCTTCCTCGCCGACTACCTCGCCGAACCGACCCACCTCGACAGCGACGAGGACGCGGACGCGATCCGTCGGGAGGAAGGCCCCTGGACACCCTCCGACGTTCCGCTCCTCGACGAGGCCGCCGAGCTCCTCGGCGTGGACGACTCCGCCGCCCGCGCCGCCGAGGAGGCCGAGCGGGACAAGCGGATCCAGTACGCGCAGGGCGTCCTCGACGTCTCGTACGCCTCGCGGACCTACGAGTTCGAGGACAAGGAGGAGCTGGACAAGGACGCCGCCGAGGTCCTGTCGGCGCACGACATCATCGACGCCGAGCGGTTCGCCGAGCGGCACGAGGAGGCCGACCACCGCAGCGCCGCCGAACGCGCCGCCGCCGACCGCACCTGGGCCTTCGGCCACATCATCGTCGACGAGGCGCAGGAGCTGTCCGCGATGACCTGGCGGCTCCTGATGCGCCGCAGCCCGACCCGCTCCATGACCCTCGTCGGCGACCCGGCGCAGACCGGTGACGCCGCGGGCGTCGGCTCCTGGGAGGAGATCCTCGCGCCGTACGTGCAGGACCGCTGGGAACTCGTACGGCTCGGGGTCAACTACCGCACCCCCGCCGAGATCATGGCCGTCGCCGCCGACGTCCGGCGCGAGGCCGACCCGGGCTTCGAGCCGCCCCGCTCGGTCCGCTCCACGGGCGTCGAGCCCTGGCGGCGCGTCGTCGAGGACCCGGTGAAGGAGGCCGCCGACGCGGTCGCCGCCGAGGCGCGCGACGAGGGCCGCCTCGCCGTGATCGCCCCGGCGGACCTCCACCCGGCGCTCACCGCCGCGCTCCCGGAGGCATCCCACGGGCCGGCCCCGGACCTGACCAGGCCGGTGGTCGTCCTCGACCCGCGGCAGGCCAAGGGCCTGGAGTTCGACACGGTCCTGGTCGTCGACCCGGACGGCATCCGGGCCGGCGCCACGCACGGCGTCAACGACCTGTACGTGGCGCTGACCCGGGCGACTCAGGGGCTGGGGATCATCAGCCAGTCCTGAGCGTCAGGCCTGAGCGTCACCCGGGCCCGGGCGCCAGGCCCGACCAGGCGTCACGCAGGCCTGAGCCAGAGCGTCGCCAGCGGCGGCAGGGTCATCCGTACGCTCGCCGCACGGCCGTGGGAGGGCACCGACTCGGTCTTCACCGGGTCGGTGTTCGCCACGCCACCGCCGCCGTACCGCGCGTCGTCCGTGTTCAGGACCTCCGCCCAGGCCGCGAACGCGTCCGGGACGCCGAGGCGGAAGTCGTGCCGTACGACGGGCGAGAAGTTGCAGACCGCGAGCAGCGGCGCGCCCTCGGCGTCGTAGCGGAGGAAGGCGAAGACGTTGTCCTCGGCCGCGTCGCCCACCACCCACTGGAAGCCCTCGGGGGCGGTGTCCCGCTCCCAGAGCGCCGGGGTCGCTCCGTACACCGTGTTCAGGTCGCGGACCAGGTCCCGTACGCCCCGGTGGTCACCGGCCGAGTGGTATGTGTCGTCCATCAGCCACCACTCGGGACCGTGCTCGGCGGACCACTCCGCCCCCTGGGCGAACTCCTGCCCCATGAAGAGGAGTTGCTTGCCCGGGTGGGACCACATGAAGCCGAGGTACGCGCGGTGGTTGGCGCGCTGCTGCCACCAGTCGCCGGGCATCTTCGAGACCAGCGCCTGCTTGCCGTGCACGACCTCGTCGTGCGAGATCGGCAGGATGTAGTTCTCGCTGTACGCGTACACCATCGAGAACGTCATCTCGTTGTGGTGGTACTTGCGGTGCACCGGCTCCTTCGAGACGTAGCCGAGGGAGTCGTGCATCCAGCCCATGTTCCACTTCATGCCGAAGCCGAGCCCGCCGAAGCCGCCGGGGCCGACCTGGTCGGTCGCCCGTGTCACGCCGTCCCATGCCGTCGACTCCTCGGCGAAGGTGACGACGCCGGGGCAGCGGCGGTAGACCGTCGCGTTCATCTCCTGGAGGAAGGCGACCGCGTCCAGGTTCTCCCGGCCGCCGAACTCGTTCGGCAGCCACTCGCCGTGCTCGCGCGAGTAGTCGAGGTAGAGCATCGAGGCGACGGCGTCCACGCGCAGGCCGTCGATGTGGAACTCCTCGCACCAGTACACCGCGTTGGCGACGAGGAAGTTCCGCACCTCCTTGCGGCCGTAGTCGAACTCCAGCGTGCCCCAGTCGGGGTGGGCCGAGCGGCGCGGGTCCTCGTGCTCGTACAGCGGCCGGCCGTCGAACTCCGCGAGCGCCCAGTCGTCGCGCGGGAAGTGCGCGGGCACCCAGTCCATCAGGACCCCGATCCCGGCCCGGTGCAGGGCGTCGACGAGGTACTTGAAGTCGTCGGGGGTGCCGAGGCGGGAGGTCGGCGCGAAGTAGCCGGTGACCTGGTAGCCCCAGGAGCCGCTGAAGGGGTGCTCGGCGACGGCCATGAACTCCACGTGCGTGAAGCCGAGATCGCGCACGTAGGCGGGGAGCTGTTCGGCGAGCTGGCGGTACGTCAGGCCCGGGCGCCAGGACGGGAGATGCAGCTCGTAGACGGAGAGCGGGGCCTCGTGGTGCGGGCGGGCGCCGCGGCTCGCCATCCAGTGCGCGTCGTCCCACTCGTGGTACGAGTCCGTGACGACGGACGCGGTGTTCGGCGGGCACTCGGCGCGGCGGGCCATCGGGTCGGCGCGCAGCGTGTGGGAGCCGTCGGGCCGGGTGATGTCGAACTTGTACGTGGCGCCCTCGCCGATGCCGGGCACGAACAGCTCCCAGACGCCGGTGGCGCCGAGGGAGCGCATCGGCAGCGCCGTGCCGTCCCAGTGCGTGAAGTCGCCGGTGACGCGGACGCCCCGGGCGTTGGGGGCCCAGACCGTGAACCGGGTGCCGGTGACGCCCTGGTGGACCATCGGGCGGGCGCCGAGCGCCTTCCACAGCTCCTCGTGCCGGCCCTCGCCGATGAGGTGGAGGTCGAGCTCGCCGAGGGCGGGCAGGAAGCGGTACGGGTCGTCCACGGGCTGCTCGTCGCCGTCGTAGCGGACCCGGAGCTCGTACGGCGGGATCTTGCGCAGCAGGGGCAGCAGCCCGGAGAAGAAGCCGTCGCCGTCGTCGTGCAGGGGGAGGCGCTTGCCCTTGGCGAGGACGGCGACCTCACGGGCGTACGGGCGCAGGACCCGGATCGCGACGCCGCCGCGGACGGCGTGCGCGCCGAGGTGGGCGTGTGGATCGTGGTGCTCTCCGGCGAGCAGCCTCGCCCGGTCCCCGGGGTCGAGCGGCGGCGCCTTCCGTACCGCCTCCTGGGCGGCCCGGGGGGCGGGCGTCTTGGCCTGGGGCGCTGCCGTCTTGCGAGCGGATCGGGCGGTCACGGGGATGCCTCCTGCAAGGGGGTCGGTAGGTGTGGGGCTGAGCAAATTCGCGCCGGTTCCCACGCAACCGCAACGGCGCGGATCCCGCACAGGACACTCCGCCGAACGGGCTCTGCGCGGCCCTGCGGGTGCGTTCCGCTCATGGGCCCCTGTGCTGCGGGGCCCTTGCGCGGTGCCGGCACTCGGGGTGGGCGGGTGCACGGGGCGGAGGCGCCCGCAAGGGCGCCGTTCCGTTGTGCCCACCCTCCCCCTCGGGCTTCGCCCTGGGGGGACCCCCACCGCCCTGCGGAACGACTGCCCACAACGGCGTGGCGAGGGGGTACGCCGTTCACTCCCCGCCCGCCAAGCGTTCGATCGCTGCCATCGGGACCGGGAGCCAGTCCGGGCGGTTGCGGGCTTCGTAGAGGACCTCGTAGACCGCCTTGTCCGTCTCGTAGGCGCGCAGCAGTGCCGGGTCCTCGCGGGGGTCCGTACCCGAGGTCTCGGCGTAGCCCGTGCAGTACGCCGCCCGGCAGCGGGCCGCCCACTCGGGCGACCAGGGGCGGTGCGTGCGCGCCGCGTAGTCGAAGGAGCGGAGCATCCCCGCCACGTCACGGACCGCTGGCTGCGGGCGGCAGCGCTCGGCGAGCGGCTTCGCCGGCTCGCCCTCGAAGTCGATCACCGACCAGCCGCCGTCCGCCGCCCGGAGCGTCTGGCCCAGGTGGAGGTCTCCGTGGATCCGCTGGAGGTGCCCGGAGCCCTCGCCCGCCGCCGCGAAGACCGACCGGAGCCCCGGTACGTACGGCAGCAGCGCCGGCACCGCCTGCGCGGCCGCGTGCAGACGCTGGTCCATCTCGGCGGCCAGGTGTTCCGTCTGGGTGCGGAGCAGCGCCTCCGTGGGAAGGGCCGTCGCCAGCGACAGGTGCACCTCCGCCGTCGCCCTCCCCAGCGCGTGCGCCTCGGTGGTGAACTCGCGGCCGTCCGCCAGGGCGTCGAGGGCGAGGCGCCAGCCGTCGCGCGAGTCCCGGAGGTACGGCTGGAGGACGCCGAGCGTGCTCGCGCCCGACTCGAACCAGGCCACCGGCGCAGGTACCCGCGCGCACCCCGCGCGGGCGAGCGCGAGCGGCAGCTCCAGGTCCGGGTTCACCCCGGGGCTGACCCGGCGGAAGATCTTCAGGATGTACGTATCTCCGTACACGAGCGAGGAGTTGGACTGCTCGGTGTCCAGGACCCTCGGCGCCAGGGACGCGGGCAGTTCGGTCGTGCCCTGGAACGTCAGCGGGCCGATCCGGCCCGGGGTGCGCAGCCGTTCGTAGAGCAGTCCGGCGAGCCGCGGGTCCCGCAGCCCTTCGTAGACCGCCCGGCCGGCCAGCGGGCCTTGCCGGATCCGCCCGATCAGGGCGGGGGCGAGGCGCGGTGGCAGTTGGGTGCGGACGCCCAGGAGGATCTGGTAGCAGTCCGCCGGTGTGCCCGTCGGGCGGCCTGGTTGTTCCACCCGGACAAGCAGGTGCAGCAGCCCGGGTCCCGTGCCGTCCAGCGGCAGCAGCTCCGTGGCCGCCTCCAGGGTGAATCCGGTGACCCGGCGGCCCTTGCCCGCGAACCAGCGCTGCCGGGGCAGCCATTCATGGAGCAGGGGAGCGAGTGACGGAAGGAGGGCGGCCGGGGCCCGGGTGGTGGATGCGGTCTCCGGCATGGCATCGCGTCCTTTCCCCGGGGGGCGCAGATTCGAGTTCACGTGAATCGAGTTCAAATGCGCAGAGTGTCCCGGATGGCGGCATCGGCTGTCCGGATGTGCGGGACGTGTCGGATGGGGAAGATCCGTATGGGCCCGACAAGAAGGCCCGTATGGACCTGAATCGACTGTGTGTGGGACACAGTGCCCAGGGTGGCGCGGGGGAAACCCGCTCCACCCCGGGCAGTTGGCTGACGAGGCGTCAGGAAGTCGCCAACCGGCTCTTCTTCAGGCGGAACCAGTAGAAGCCGTGACCGGCCAGGGTCAGCAGGTACGGCCACTGCCCGATCGCCGGGAACCGCACCTGGCCGATCAGCTCCACCGGACTCATCCCGTCGAACTGCCGCAGGTCCAGCTCCGTCGGCTGCGCGAACCGCGAGAAGTTGTTCACGCAGAGCACCAGGTCGTCGCCGGACTCCCGGAGGAAGGCGAGCACCGCCGGGTTGGAGGACGGCAGTTCCGTGTACGAGCCGAGCCCGAAGGCCACGTTCTGCTTACGGATCTCGATCATCCGCTTCGTCCAGTGCAGCAGCGAGGACGGCGAGGCCATCCCCGACTCCACGTTGGTCACCTGGAAGCCGTGGACCGGGTCCATGATGGCCGGCAGCGTCAGCCGGCCCGGATCGCAGGACGAGAAGCCCGCGTTCCGGTCCGGTGTCCACTGCATCGGGGTCCGCACCCCGTCCCGGTCGCCGAGCCAGATGTTGTCGCCCATCCCGATCTCGTCGCCGTAGTACAGCACCGGCGAACCCGGCAGCGAGAAGAGCAGCGCGGTGAACAGCTCCATCTGCTTGCGGTCGTTGTCCAGGAGCGGGGCGAGGCGCCGCCGGATGCCGATGTTCGCGCGCATCCGGGGATCCTTGGCGTACTCCGCGTACATGTAGTCGCGCTCTTCGTCCGTGACCATCTCGAGCGTCAGCTCGTCGTGGTTGCGCAGGAAGATGCCCCACTGGCAGCCGTCCGGGATCGCCGGGGTCTTCGCCAGGATCTCCGAGACCGGGGTGCGCGACTCCCGCCGTACCGCCATGAAGATGCGCGGCATCACCGGGAAGTGGAACGCCATGTGGCACTCGTCGCCGCCCGAGGCGAAGTCGCCGAAGTAGTCGACCACGTCCTCCGGCCACTGGTTCGCCTCGGCGAGCAGCACCGTGTCCGGGTAGTGGTCGTCGATCTCCTTGCGGACCCGCTTCAGGAAGTGGTGCGTGGCCGGGAGGTTCTCGCAGTTGGTGCCCTCCTCCTGGTACAGGTACGGCACCGCGTCGAGCCGGAAGCCGTCGATCCCGAGGTCCAGCCAGAACTTCAGGGACGAGAGGATCTCCTCCTGCACCGCCGGGTTCTCGTAGTTGAGGTCCGGCTGGTGCGAGAAGAACCGGTGCCAGTAGTACTGCTTGCGCACCGGGTCGAAGGTCCAGTTCGAGGTCTCCGTGTCGACGAAGATGATCCGGGCGTCCTGGAACTGCTTGTCGTCGTCGGCCCAGACGTAGTAGTCGCCGTACGGCCCGTCGGGATGGGCGCGGGACTCCTGGAACCACGGATGCGCGTCGCTCGTGTGGTTCATGACGAAGTCGATGATCACGCGCATGCCGCGCTGGTGCGCCGCGTCGACGAACTCCACGAAGTCGGCGAGATCGCCGAACTCCGGGAGCACGGACGTGTAGTCGGCGACGTCGTAGCCGCCGTCCCGCAGCGGGGACTTGAAGAACGGCGGCAGCCAGAGGCAGTCGACGCCCAGCCACTGCAGGTAGTCCAGGCGGGAGGTGATGCCCTTGAGGTCGCCTACGCCGTCCCCGTTGCTGTCCTGGAAGGAGCGCACGAGCACTTCGTAGAAGACGGCCCTCTTGAACCAGTCCGGGTCACGGTCCTTGGCGGGCGTGTCCTCGAAGGTGTCAGGGACGGGCTCGTTGACTGTCATGGTGTGGGTGACCCTCCGGTCGACGGGGACGGTCGCAGAGCGAAGACGTGCGCGGGCGTGACGCCCGGCTCGAGGCGCACATAGTTGGCCCTGCCCCAGTGATAGGTCTCTCCGGTGAGCTCGTCGCGCACCGGTACGGTCTCGTGCCATTCGAGGCCGAGTTCCGGCATGTCCAACGAGACCGTGGCCTCCTGGGTGTGGTGCGGATCGAGGTTGGCGACCACCAGAACGGTGTTCGACCCCGAGCGCTTGCTGTACGCGATCACCGCGTCGTTGTCGGTCGTGTGGAAGTGCACGTTCCGCAGCCGGCGCAGGGCCGGGTGGCGACGCCTGACCCGGTTGAGCGTGGTGATCAGGGGCGCGATCGAGGCGCCCGCGCGCTCCGCCGACTCCCAGTCGCGGGGCCGGAGTTGGTACTTCTCCGAGTCCAGGTACTCCTCGCTGCCGGTGCGCAGCGCGGTGCCCTCGCACAGCTCGAAGCCGGCGTACATGCCCCAGGTCGGCGAGAGGGTCGCGGCGAGCACCGCCCGCACCTCGAAGGCCGGCCGGCCGCCCTCCTGGAGGTAGGCGTGCAGGATGTCCGGGGTGTTCACGAAGAAGTTCGGCCGCATGTAGGCCGCCGCGTCTCCGGACAGCTCGGTCGCGTACTCCGTCAGCTCGGCCTTGGTGTTGCGCCAGGTGAAGTACGTGTACGACTGCTGGAAGCCGACCACGCCGAGCGTGCGCATCATCGCGGGCCGGGTGAACGCCTCCGCCAGGAAGATCACGTCCGGGTCGGCGCCGTTGATCTCGCCGATCACCCGCTCCCAGAACACCACCGGCTTGGTGTGCGGGTTGTCGACGCGGAAGATCCGTACGCCGTGGTCCATCCAGTGCCGCAGCACCCGCACGGTCTCGGCGACGATCCCGTCCATGTCCTGGTCGAACGCGACGGGATAGATGTCCTGGTACTTCTTCGGCGGGTTCTCCGCGTACGCGATCGAGCCGTCCGCGCGGTGGTGGAACCACTCCGGGTGCTTCTCCACCCACGGGTGGTCGGGCGAGCACTGGAGCGCGAAGTCGAGCGCGATCTCCAGGCGCAGTTCGCGGGCGCGCGCCACGAAGGCGTCGAAATCCTCGATCGTGCCCAGATCGGGGTGTACGGCGTCGTGCCCGCCCTCCGGGGAGCCGATCGCCCACGGCACGCCGACGTCGCTCGGGCTCGCCGCGAGCGCGTTGTTGGGGCCCTTGCGGTGCGTGGTGCCGATGGGGTGGATCGGCGGGAGGTAGACGACGTCGAAGCCCATCGCGGCGATCGCCGGCAGCCGCTCGGCGGCGGTACGGAACGTCCCGGCGACCGTCCTGCCCCGCACCTTCTTCACGCCCTCCGAGCGCGGGAAGAACTCGTACCAGGAGCCGTACAGCGCCCGCTCGCGCTCGACGCGGAGCGGCAACGCGGGCGAGGTGCTGACCAGTTCGCGCAGCGGGTGCCGCGTCAGCGCCTCGGTGACCTGCGGGGCGAGCGCGGCGGCGAGCCGGGCGGCGGCGGTCCGGGTCCCGTCGCGCAGCGCGTCGGCGGCCGCGAGGACGGCCTCCCGGCCGCCGCCCTTCTTCGGGACGCCCTTCGCGGCCCGCTCGTGCAGCTCCGCGCCCTCGGCGAGGACCAGCTCGGAGTCGATCCCGGCCGGGATCTTGATCTTCGCCGTGTGTCGCCAGGTCGCCAGCGGATCGCTCCACGCCTCGACCGTGTACGTCCACAGGCCCTCGGTGTCCGGGGTGACCTCGGCGCCCCACCGGTCGGTGCCGGGGGCCAGTTCACGCATCGGGATCCAGGGGCCGGGACGGCCGGAGGGGCCGCGTAGTACGACATTGGCGGCGACGGCGTCGTGGCCCTCGCGGAAGACGGTGGCGGTGACCTCGAAGGTCTCCCCGGCCACCGCCTTCGCGGGCCGTCGGCCGCAGTCGACCAGGGGGCGGACGTCGAGAACGGGAATGCGTCCCATGAGCGGATTCACAGCATCACCTGAGGGGGTACGGGGGTGCGGGTGGTGGTGCGCTCTTTGTAGCTCCGTCGACGGCTGGCGGGTTGCGGGCATGGCCGCTCCTGTCCGCGTTCACTCGGATGGCGGGTCTACGGGGTGTACGTACGGGGGTTTGTACGGGGTGACACGGGGTGTACGTACGGGGATGGTTCGGGGGTTCGTGCGGTGCTTCGTGCGAGGGTTCGTGCACGGGTGACACGGGGTTGTACCGGGGGAGCCTTCCACCCACTTCGGGTGGGCAATCCGGCGCTTTGTTAACTACTCGGGCGTAGTCGCGCGGGCAAGCGCCCCGACACGGGAAACCGGCCCCGTCCCTGAAGGGGACGAGGCCGGTTCTCTTCTTGCGGCGGAAGGTCAGCCCTGGGCCGAGGGCGACTGCTCCTCCGCGTCGCCGGACCACACCTGCCACGGCTGGCGGGTCACCCACTCCTCCACGGGGGCAGCCCGCACCCCGAGCACGTCCGCCGAGACCCCGTCGTCGGCCGCGAGCAGCAGCGGGTCGGCGCCCGTCGCCATGTAGTGGTAGATCCCCGCGACGCCCGCCGCCGTCTCCGGGCCGAGCAGCTGGCCGAGCCCGCGCTCGAACACCTCCGGCGCCAGCTGCGTGTACCGCACCGCGCGGCCGAGGCCGCGGCTGAACGCGGCCGCCAGCTCGTCGCCCGTCAGCGACCGGGCCCCGCCGATGTCGAACGTACGGCCCTCCAGGCCCTCGCCGGTCAGCGCCGCGTGCACCGCCTCCGCCAGGTCCCGGTGCGAGAGCCAGGCCGTCGGCGTGGACGCGGGCAGCGGGTAGGCGAGGACGCCCTCGTTCACCAGGGCCGGCCCGTTCCACGGCGAGAACAGGTTGTCCAGATAGACCGGCGGCCGTACGACGACCAGCGGGACGCCGCTGCTGCGCAGCTCCTCCTCGGCGATCCGCCGGGTCTCGAACGCGGCCACCGAGGTCGGGCCCTGCGGGACCCGGGTGTTGGCGTTGAGGACCAGGCGTACGGTTCCGGCCGCGAGGGCCGCGAAGGCCACGTTCCGCGCGTAGGCGCGGATCCGCTCGGGCTCGTACACCAGCGGCAGCGTCACCACCCCGTGCGTCGTCCCCTCGAAGAGCCGCCGCACGTCGGCGGGTCTGGCCAGGTTGCCCGCCACGAACAGGGCGCCGGGCAGCGGCGGCCGGTCGCCCGAGGGGCGCCGGGTGAGCGTCCGCACCCGGTGGTGCCGCTCGACGAGCAGACGCGCGATCGCGCCGCCCTGGAATCCGGTCGCGCCGACGACCGCTACCCGCATCGGTATCTGACTGGACATGTGTCGTGGAGGCCCTTCGGTAGGGTGGGGTGGCGGCTGCCGTGACGTCTCTCTCAGGCTGGCGGCGGCGGCTCACACCGTTCAATTAACAAACCGGGGCGGAAGTTGAAGGATCGTCCATGGACACCGTGGCAACCGACCGTGACGACCGGCGTGAGGAAGACGAGGCCGAGGACCTCCTGAGCGAACTGCTCAAACCGCTGCGGCTCACCGGCGTCTTCGACAGCCGCTGGCACGTCCGCGCACCCTGGGCCATCGAGGGGGACGCCGAGCAGAGCTGTGCCGTGCTCCACTACATCGTCGAGGGCGGCTGCTGGATCACCGGCGACGGCCACCCGCCACTGGAGCTGAACGCGGGCGACCTGATCGTCTTCCCCACCGGCAGCGCCCACCGGCTCTCCGACCGGCCCGACCGGCAGGGCGTGCCGCTCAGAGCCGTCCTGCCCGAACGCAAGCCGGGCACCTCGGGCGAGATCCGCATCGACGGCACCGGCCCGGTGAGCCGGCTGCTGTGCGCCGGTCTCCACTACGACGCCAGCGCGGCGAGCGGGCTCTACACCTCGCTGCCCTGGGCGCTCGTCCTCGACGGCGCCCAGGTCGACCGCGAGCCGCTGCTCCGCGACACCCTGCGGCTGCTCGCCGCCCCGGACCGCCCGGTCGGGCCCGGGGACCGGCTCATCACCCTGCGCGCCTTCGAGATGGCCCTCGTCCTCGCGCTCCGCCCGCTGTTACGCGAGCTCGCCGACAACCCGACCTCGCTGCCGCTGCTCCGGCATCCCGGGATCAGTCAGGCGGTGGTGATGATCGCGACCCGGTTCGCCCAGCCGTGGACCATCGACTCGCTCGCCCGCGAGGTCGGCATGTCCCGCTCGGCGTTCACGGCCGCCTTCCGCGAACTCGTCGGCGAGTCCCCGGCCCGCCACCTCACCTCCCGCCGCATGCAGGAGGCCGCCCGCCTGCTCTCCGAGACCTCCCTCCCACAGTCCGCCGTCCCCTCCCGGGTCGGCTACCAGAGCGCGGTCGGATTCCACTTGGCGTTCAGGAAATGGTTCGGGATGACACCGGGGGAGTACCGAGCGGGCATGTGCCACGCCGCCTGATCCGTACAAATGCCGCGTGAACGCACGGAGGCTGGCCGGTTCTTAAGGACAGCTGGACGGACGTTCATTGCCTTGTGCGTACCGGCCATGAAGGCTCGGGACCGGCAGTCAGCCGTGACGTACGAGGAGAGGCGATACCACCGTGACGAGGTCCGGGCAGGAGTATCTGGAGGCGCTGCGTGACGGGCGCGAGGTCTGGCTCGACGGGGAGCAGATCAAGGACGTCACCGCGCACCCCGCCTTCCGGGCCACCGCGGCCTCCTTCGCCGGGCTCTTCGACCTCGCCCACGACTCGGCGCACAGCCCGGCGCTCGTCTCGGGCGGGGTGCACCGGGCGTACGCGATACCCCGTTCCTATGAGGACCTGGTCGCCCGTCGGTCGGCGTACAAGGTGTGGGCGGAGGCGAGTTACGGGTTCCTCGGGCGGACCCCCGACTACATGGCCTCCGGTGCCGCCGGGTTCGCCGCCGCGTCCGAGGTGTTCACCACCGACGGCTTCGACGGCTCCGAGAACGCGCTCGCCTACCATCGGCGGCTCGCCGAGGGCGGGTTGTACGGCGCCTTCACCATCACCGATCCCGCCTGCGAGGGCGTGCGGGTCGTGGGCGAGCGTGACGGCGGGATCGTCGTGCGGGGGGCCAAGACCATCGGCACCGGGGCCGTCTTCGCCGACGAGATCCTGGTGGGGACCATCGAGCCGCTTCCGGCCGAGGCCGTCGACCGGGCCGTGACCTTCTCCGTGGCGGTCGACACTCCCGGTCTCAAGCTCGTCTCCCGTACCTCGTACGAAGGCAACGCCCGGTCCGTCTTCGACGCGCCGCTCTCCTCGCGGTACGACGAGAACGACGCGTTACTCGTCTGCGAGGACGTGTTCGTGCCTTGGGAGCGCGTGCTGACCTACCGGGACGTGGCCGCCACCGGTGCCATCTGGTGGGCGACGCCCGCCTATCTGAACTTCACGCACCAGTCCTCGACCCGCTTCTGGACCAAGCTGGAGTTCCTCACCGGTCTCGCCATCCTCCTCGCCCGCTCGAACGGCACGGACAAGGTCCCGCAGGTCACCCAGGCCATCGGACGCCTTCTCGGCATGGTCGCCCAGGCCAAGGCGTTCGTCCTCGGCGCGGAGGCGTCCTGGGAGCCGGTCGCCGGCGGGCGCGGTGGGGTGCGGCCCGGGCAGGAGATCTCCTTCGCGCAGCGCATCATGGCCGGGGAGATCTATCCGCGGGCCGTGGCCGACATCAAGCTGCTCGCCGGTGGCGCCCTCCTGCAGACCCCGGCCAGCGGGCGCGAGCTGCTCCATCCCGAGCTCGGTCCGCTGATCCAGCGGTACGTCCGTACGCCCGGCGACCCGGCCGAGGACCGGCTCAAGCTGCTCAAGCTGGCCTGGGACGCGCTCGGTTCGGAGTTCGCGGGCCGCCACGAGCAGTACGAGCGCTTCTACCAGGGCGCCCCGTACGTCTATCTGACGATGCAGACCTGGGCGGGCGCCGCCGATGCCTGCGAGAGCCTGGCGCGCACCTGCCTGGACGGGTACGACCTGGGCACGAAGAAGTGACGGCGTGTCGGATGTCCGCGACTCGCATGCCCGCGCGAGGTGAGCCGGATCCCGGCTGGCATCGGCGCCCGGCCGTCTCGTACTGCCTTTCCGTGGGGGCCGCAGCGTGAAGGCGGACCGCGTCCCCCGCGGCGCCCTCCCGCTGCTCGCCGCCACCCAGCTCCTGCTGATCCTCGACACCGCGATCGTCAACGTCGCGCTGCCCTCGATAGGGGAGGACCTCGGGGCGGGGTCCGCCGATCTGTCCTGGGTGGCCAACGCGTATCTGATCGCCTTCGGCGGCCTGTTGCTGCTCGGCGGCCGCGCCGCCGATCTGCTGGGCCACCGCAGCGTGTTCCTCGCCGGGCTGGGGCTGCTCGCCGCCGCCTCGGCGCTCGGCGGCCTCGCGCCGCACGCGGGTGTCCTGGTCGCCGCCCGGGCCGCGCAGGGCGTCGGGGCCGCGTTCGCCGCGGCCGCCGCCTTCGCCCTGCTGCTCGTCCTCTTCCCCGACGGGCCCGCGCGGCACAAGGCGCTCGCCGCCTTCGCCGCGATGGGTGGCCTGGGCGGTGTCCTGGGCACCGTGCTCGGCGGCGTCCTCACCGACCTCCTCGGCTGGCGCTCCACCCTCTGGCTCAACGTCCTCGCCGCACTGCTCCTCGGCGCCCTCGTGCTGCGGCTCCTGGACGGGCGTACGACACCGCCCGAGGACGGCGACCGCTTCGACCTCGCCGGCGCCCTCACCGTCACCGCGGGGCTCGCCCTCGTCGCGTACGCCCTCGTCGGCGCCGCCGGGCAGGGCTGGGTCTCCGCGCAGACCCTCGGCTCGGGCGGCGCAGGGCTGCTGCTCCTCGCCGTGTTCGCCGTCGTCGAGACCCGGACCCGCCGGCCCCTCGTGCCGCCCGCCGTCCTCGCCCGCCCCGCGCTCCGGCTCGCCAACGTCCTCAGCGCCCTCGCCCAGATGACGCTGTTCCCGATGTTCTTCCTGGTGAGCCTCTATCTGCAGAGCGTCCTCGGGTACGCGCCCCTCGGCGGCGGCCTCGGTCTGCTGCCGCTCTCCCTGGTCGTCGTCGCGGTCGCCCCGCAGGCCGGCCGGATCATCTTCCGGCTCGGGCTGACCCGGACCATGACCCTCGGATTCGTGCTGCTCAGTGCCGGGACGGTGTGGCTCGCCCTGGCGCTCCGCTCCGACGGCACGTTCCTCACCACCGTCCTCGCGCCCAGCCTGCTCCTCGGCGCGGCCCTGCCGCTGGTCATGGTCACCACCAACGTGGCGGCCACCGCCGACGCGGCCCCCGAAGAGACCGGACTCGCCTCCGGACTCGTCAACACCGCCCAGCAGTTCGGTTCCGTGCTGGGCCTCGCCGTCCTGGTGGCCGTCGCCACCACCCGTACCGAATCGGCCACCGCGGCCGCCCAGACCGACGGCTTCCGGGCCGCTCTGCTCGTCGGCGGGGCCTTCGCCGCCGTCGCCGCGGTGATCTCCCTACGCTTGCGCCTGCCCACGCCGACCCCGGCGCCGCCACGCCCGGGACGCGTGACCGAACCACGGTGAGCACGGTGACCACGTAGACCCGGCGAGTGAGCCGAAGGGCGTCGTGGGTGTCGCACCGGAAGACCGCGCGCAGGTCCCGAGGAACGAGGGGCCCGCGCGCGAGCGACCGACGACGTCCGCGCGAGGCGCCCGGAGGCGAACGAGCCCCGAACCGGAGGGGGCATTCCGTTGGCCCTGTACGACCTTGTCGCGCCACGGCTGGAGGAACGCGGCGACCCGCGTTACCGCATAGCCGACATACGCGCCGCCGACCCGCTCGGCGCCGACGCACTGCTGGCGGCGGTGCCGGGGATGAACGAGCGCGGCGACGCGGCCGCGCTGACCGTAGCCCTGCGGGCCCTCGTCCCGGACCGCGAACTGGCCGCGGAGTGGAGCGTGATCGACGCGCTCGCGGCCATGCGCGACCTCGGCCTCCTGCTCGGCTCGCTGAAACGCCACGGCGTACAGCCCGTGGCCGCCGTGCCCGAGGTTCTCCCCATCCTCGAACTCCTGGGCCGGCGCACGGACATGGTGCCGCGCGACACCGTCCACCACTACACGACGTGGAACCCGCTCGGCCCGCGCCAGCGCATGTACACCGGCGACGCCATGGAGGCCCGGCTCCAGGACGCCGTCCGCATGGCGTTCCCGGGCCTCGTCGCCGCCCTCGACAGCAGCGCGCGGCTCGCGACGCTCGAACCGTACGACCCCGGCTTCGCGGTCGCGCTCGACCGCACCGCCCACCACGTCCAGTCGATCGTCGACGCCATCGACTTCACCGTCGCCCACGTCAGCCCGGAGTACTTCGCGCTGACCCTGCGGCCGTACTTCGAGGAGGTCGAGATCGACGGGCGCGCCTACCTCGGCCCGGCCGCCGCCCAGGTCCCGCTCTGGCTGGTCGACCTGACGCTCTGGCAGTGCGACCGCTCCGACCCGGCCTACGACGCGTTCCTCGCCGAGTCCGTCCAGTACAGCCTGCCGTCCTGGCGCGCCTTCCACGCCCGGTACGCCGGCGGGGTGTCCGCCGTCAGCAAGCTCTCGGCCGCCGTCAGCTGGGAGAGCGGCCACCGGCTTCCCCCGCAACTGGCCGCCTCCGCCCTCGCGCTCGGCCGGGTCCTGAAGATCCTCAAGACCTTCCGCGCCCGCCACATCGGCATCGCCCGCAAGGCCTACGCGGAGGACGTCCGGCTGTACGAGGAGGGCAGCGGCGGCGCGCCCGTCGCGCTGCTGCGCTCGATACTCGACCTGACCCGGGACAACGACACGCTGGTACGGCGCGCGGCGCAGGGCGCGTTGGGGACGCCCGGTCACGGCGCGCACGCCGCCGCGCAGCGAGGGGGGATCCGATGACCCTCCCACCCCCGTACCCCGGCGGCGGGCTGCTCCACGTGGTCGTCGCGGGCGGCGGCATCGCCGGGCTCACCGCGGCCCTCGCCCTGCACGCCGCCGGATTCGACCGGGTCACCGTCGTGGAGTCCGTCCGCGAGAGCCGGTCCGTCGGCGCGGGCCTCAACCTGATGCCGCCCGCCGTCCGCGAGCTGGACGCCCTCGGCCTGCTGCCCCGCCTCGAAGCCGGGGCGCTGCGCACCCGCGAACTGCGCTACTACCACCGCTCGGGCGGCCTGATCTCCCGCGAACCCCGAGGCCTCGGCGCCGGCTACCGCTGGCCCCAGCTCTCCGTCCACCGCGCCCACCTCCAGCAGGTCCTGGCCGACGCGGTACGGGAACGGCTCGGCGCCGCCGCCCTGGTGACCGGCGTCCGGGTGACCGGCGTGGAGCCGCTGCGCGACGGCCGCCCCCGCATCCAGCTGGTCCACCGCGACGGCGCCGTCCGGGGCCGGGCCTCCCTCGAACCGGACGTCCTCGTCGGCGCCGACGGCATCCGCTCGGCGGTCCGGGCGGCGCTCAACCCCAGGGAGGGCGCCCCGCCGTGGAACGGGACGCTGATCTGGCGGGGCGTCTCCCGGCTGCCCGCCCGGTCCGTCGGCACCTTCATGCTCATCGCGGGCGACGACCGGCAGAAGGCCGTCGTCTACCCGATGAGCGGGCCCTCGGGCCCCTTCCGTGAGGTCCTCGTCAACTGGGCGCTCGCCCGGCCCGCCGACGAGACGGACGACCGGTACCTCGGCGACTGGAACCGGCCGGTCCCTGTCGAATCGTTCCTGCACCATTACGAGGGCTGGGAGTTCGCCGGCATCAGCGTCCCCGACGTGCTCCGGGCCGCCACCGCCGCCCACGAGTACCCCATGGTCGACCGCGAGCCGCTCGCCCGGTGGACCCACGGCAGGACCACCCTCATCGGCGACGCGGCCCACGCCATGTACCCGATCGGCTCCAACGGCGCCTCGCAGTCCATCCTCGACGCGCGCGCCCTCGCGCACTCCCTCGCGCTCCATCGCGACCCGGCAGAGGCCCTCGCCGCCTACGAAGCGGCCCGCAGGCCCGTCACCACCGAACTCCAGTGCGCGGGCCGACGGCTCGGCCCCGAGGTCGTCATCGACCTGGCGCACCAGCGGGCCCCGCACGGCTTCACCGACATCCACCAGGTGATCCCCGCCGCCGAACTGGCCGACATCGCCGAGCGCTACGCCGCCACCGGCGCCGCCGATCCGACCACCGTCAACCTGGGCTCACCGTACGAAGTGAAGCCCGGCGGCCCGGCACTTCCGGTCGGCGCGCCGCGCTGACGCCCCTCCCGGGCCACGGCACCACCCCCGCGCGCCGTGGCCCGGGAGAGCGGGGTGGCCTACCTTCGGTGGATGCACAGACCGACTGCACAGCGTGGTGCGTCGGCTCCGCTCCGTACTCGCCTGCGAAGGTGGAACGCGTGAAGGCAATCCGTCGATTCACCGTGCGTCCCGTCCTCCCCGACTCCCTTCGACCCCTCACCGACCTGGCGCGGAACCTGCGCTGGTCGTGGCACGACCCCACACGGGAGCTCTTCAGCTCCGTCGACCCCGACCACGCCGACCAGGCCGGCCGCGCGGGCGAACGCAGCGCCGACGACCTCGACCCGGTCCGGCTGCTCGGCTCCGTCTCCGCCGCCCGGCTCGCCGCGCTCGCCGGCGACCAGGAGTTCCTGGCCCGGCTGCGCGCCGCGGCCGAGGACCTCGACCACTATCTGCGCGCCCCCCGCTGGTACCAGGAGCAGCAGGGGCAGGGCGCGCGGCTGCCCGCGAGCGTCGCGTACTTCTCACCCGAGTTCGGGGTCGCGGCGGCCCTGCCCCAGTACTCCGGCGGTCTCGGCATCCTCGCCGGCGACCACCTCAAGGCCGCGAGCGACCTCGGCGTCCCGCTCGTCGGCGTCGGCCTGCTCTACCGGCACGGCTACTTCCGCCAGTCGCTCTCGCGCGAGGGCTGGCAGCAGGAGCACTACCCCGTCCTCGACCCCGGCGAGCTGCCCGTCACCCTGCTCCGAGAGGGCGACGGCACGCCCGCCCGGGTCACCCTCGCGCTGCCCGGCGGCCGGGGCCTGCACGCCCACATCTGGACCGCGCAGGTCGGCCGCGTACCGCTGCTGATGCTCGACTCCGACGTCGAGGGGAACGCGCCGGCCGAGCGCGAGGTCACCGACCGGCTGTACGGAGGCGGCAGCGAGCACCGGCTGCTCCAGGAGATGCTGCTCGGCATCGGCGGCGTCCGCGCCGTCCGCACCTACTGCCGGCTCACCGGCACCCCGGCGCCGGAGGTCTTCCACTCCAACGAGGGCCACGCGGGCTTCCTCGGCCTCGAACGCATCCGCGAACTCGCTGGTACGGGCTTGGACTTCGACGCGGCCCTGGAGACCGTACGGGCCGGGACGGTGTTCACCACCCACACCCCCGTCCCCGCGGGCATCGACCGCTTCGAGCGCAGCCTCGTCGCCCGCCATCTCGGCGAGGACGGCGAGCTGCCCGGCGTCGACGTCGGCCGGATCCTCGCCCTCGGCGACGAGACCCCGCTCGGCGGCGAACCCGGGCTCTTCAACATGGCCGCCATGGGCCTCCGCCTCGCCCAGCGGGCCAACGGCGTCTCCACCCTCCACGGCTCCGTCAGCCGGGCGATGTTCGGCGGCCTGTGGGCGGGCTTCGACCCGGAGGAGGTGCCGATCGGCTCCATCACCAACGGCGTCCACGCGCCGACCTGGACCGCGCCCGAGGTCGGCCGCCGGGCCGAGGGGGCGGACGACCGGGAGCTGTGGGAGCTGCGCAGGACCCTGCGCGAACAGCTCGTGACCGAGGTACGGGAACGGGTGCGGGGCTCCTGGAGGCAGCGCGGGGCCGGTGCCGCCGAACTCGGCTGGACCGACTCGGTCCTCGACCCGGACGTGCTCACCATCGGGTTCGCGCGCCGGGTCCCCTCGTACAAGCGGCTCACGCTGATGCTGCGCGACCCCGACCGGCTGCGGGCGCTGCTGCTGCACCCGGAGCGGCCCGTGCAGCTCGTGGTGGCGGGCAAGGCGCACCCGGCCGACCACGGCGGGAAGCGGCTGGTGCAGGAGCTGGTGCGGTTCGCCGACGATCCCCGGGTGCGGCACCGGATCGTCTTCCTGCCCGACTACGGCATGGCCATGGCCCGCAAGCTGTACCCCGGCTGCGACGTCTGGCTCAACAACCCGCTGCGCCCGCTGGAGGCCTGCGGCACCAGCGGGATGAAGGCCGCCCTCAACGGCTGCCTCAACCTCTCGGTCCTCGACGGCTGGTGGGACGAGTGGTTCGAGCCCGACTTCGGCTGGGCGATCCCCACGGCCGACGGGGCGGCGGCGACGGACGAGGAGCGCCGCGACGACCTGGAGGCGGCCGCGCTCTACGAGCTGATCGAGCGCCGGGTCGCGCCCCGCTTCTACGACCGGGGCCCGGACGGGGTGCCGGTCCGCTGGACGGAGATGGTCCGCAGGACACTGCGGGACCTCGGCCCGAAGGTGCTCGCCGACCGCATGGTGCGCGAGTACGTCGAGAAGCTGTACGCCCCGGCCGCCCTGGCCCACCGCGCGCTCGCCCCGGCGGCCGCGCGGGAGCTGGCGGCGTGGAAGTCCCGGGTGCGGGGCGGCTGGCCGAAGGTCGCCCTCGACCACATCGAGGTCGGCGAGCTCGACGAGGACCTGGCCGACGCGGAGCTGGGCGCGACGACGGCGGTACGGGTCCGGGTGGCGCTCGGCGAACTGGGCCCGGACGACGTGGAGGTGCAGGCGGTGGCCGGCCGGGTCACCCCGGACGACGCGCTCGTGGAGACCCGGATCTGCGCCCTGAAGCCGGTGGGCGGCCCCGACCTGGAGGGCAGGCAGCTCTACGAGGGCTCGCTCGTCCTGGACCGCACGGGCTGCTTCGGCTGTACGGTCCGGGTCCTTCCGGCCCACCCGCTGCTCGCGTCGGCGGCGGAGCTGGGTCTGGTGACCCTGCCGACGGAGTGCACGGGGGAGGGTGCGGGGGTGCTCCTGAGGTGAGCTGGTCCGGACCAGGGTCTTGACGTGTCCATGGGGGTGTCCCTAAGTTCCACGCTCGACGCGGAGTTCAATCCTCCGCCCGGCGTTCACATACAGGAACGAAAGGCACCCCCCACATGCGCCTCAAAGCCCTGGTCCTCGCCCTCACGGCGGCCGTCGCCGTCACCGTCACGTCGACGGCCGTCGCAGGCCCGCCGCAGGCGGAAGCCGCGCCCGCGCCCGCGAAGGCGGACGCTCCCGTGAAGGTCGCCGCCCCGGCGGCCTTCACCCACCCCGGCGTCGTCGTCTCCCGACCCCAACTCGACTTCGTACGCGCGAAGGTGCAGGCGGGCGCGCAGCCCTGGAAGGCAGCGTACGACCAGATGACGGCGAGCCCGTACGCCTCCCTGAGCCGCGCGCCCAAGCCCCGCGCGATCGTCGAGTGCGGTTCGTCCTCCAACCCGAACAACGGCTGCACGGACGAGCGGCAGGACGCGGTCGCCGCGTACACGCAGGCGCTGGCCTGGTACATCACCCGGGACGACCGGCACGCCCGCAAGGCGATCGAGATCATGGACGCCTGGTCGGCCGTGATCACCGACCACACCAACTCCAACGCCCCGCTCCAGACCGGCTGGGCGGGCTCCTCCTGGCCCCGGGCCGCCGAGATCATCAAGCACACGTACACCGGCGGCTGGGCCAACTCCGGCCGCTTCGCGACGATGCTGCGCAACGTCTACCTGCCCGAGGTCATCAACGGCGCCGCGACCAAGAACGGCAACTGGGAACTCATCATGACCGAGGCCGCGATCGGCATCGCGGTCCACCTGGAGGACCGCGCGGCCTACGACAAGGCCGTCAAGACGTACCTCGGCCGGGTCCCCGCCTACATCTACCTGGCCTCGGACGGCTCCACGCCGAAGCCGCCGCCGAACAGCTCGATCGACACCCGCGACGAGATCGTGAAGTACTGGCAGGGCCAGTCGACCTTCGCCGACGGCATCTCCCAGGAGACCTGCCGGGACTTCGGCCACACCGGCTGGGGCCTCGCCGCCGCCGTCCACACCGCCGAGACCAGCCGGATCCAGGGCGCGGACCTCTACCCCCAGGTCTCCGAGCGGCTGCGGCACGCGCTGGGCTTCCACACCAAGTACGAGAACGGCACGGCGGTCCCGTCCTGGCTCTGCGGCGGCACGGTGAAGCCGGGCCTCGGGCGGGTGACGGAGATGGGGTACAACGCGCTGAACGGCCGCATGGGGACAGCGATGACCAACACCAAGACCTACACCGAGTCCCACCGGCCCTCCGGCACCGACAACTACTTCGTCTCCTGGGAGACCCTGACCCACGCGGGGAACCCGAGCTGACCGGTCCGTCGCGGGCTCACCCCACGATCGCCTTGTCGGCGAGGCGCCCGTCGACCAGACAGAGACGGTAGACGGGCACCGAGGCCGTCATCGCCGCCCGGTAGTACAGGCAGGCGTCCATGCCGGGCGGCTCGGACGGGGCGTCGGCGGGCGGCCCGTCCAGGGGATGCGGCGGGAGTTCGTCGGAGTCGGCGGCGAGCGGTGCGCCGACACGCAGGCCGGCGTAGTCGTCCCGGTCCAGGAAGGACCGGGACTGCGTCCACAGGCCGAAGGCCAGCATGACGACGCCGAGCGCGGCGACCAGCGCGAGCGGGATCCAGATCGCCCGCGCGAGCCCACGCCGCACCTCCCGCCGCGCCCGGTCCCGTTCCCGTACGGAGGCGGGCGCGGGGACCGGTACGGGCGCGGCTGCCCCGGCTTCCAGAGGCAGCACCGCCCGTACGACGAACCCGCCGTCCGCCCGCGCCCCATGACTCAACCGCCCGCCGGCCAGCCGCACCCGCTCGTCGAGCCCGACGAGCCCGGTGCCGCCAACGGAGCCGACGGGGCCTGCGCCCGGGCGGCGTGGCGCGCCGTCGTTCGCTCCTGCGCCGGGCCCGTTCGAGACGGCGACCGTCACCGTTCCCGCCGTGCGCTCCAAGGCGACCCGCACCGGGGCGCCGGGTGCGTGCTTGGCCGCGTTCGTGAGGGACTCCACCACCAGGCGGTGGACCGCGCGGTCGACCATCGGCGGGGTCGCGCCGTCCGGCCCGCGCCGCGTCAGCTCCACGCCGAGACCGGACGCGCGGGCCCGCTCCACGACCTCCTCGACCGTCTCCCCGACAGGCGTGGTCGGCGCCCCCGGCTCGCGCAGCACCCCGATGATGTCCCGCAGCCGGGCCGTCGCGTCGGCGGCGGCCACCCGCAACTCCCCGGCCGCCGCCTGCTGCCGATCCGCGAGCGCCGGATCGACCTCCAGGGCGGCGGCCCGCAGGGCGATCAGCGCGAGGTCGTGGCCGAGCGAGTCGTGCATGTCGCCCGCGATGCGGGAACGTTCACGCAGCCGCTCCCGGTCCGCGACGGCCTCCTGCTCGCGCTCCATGCGGGCGGCCAGCTCCCAGCCGGCCCGGACGAGCCGGGCGTACTGGCGCACGTACCGGCCCGTCAGCCAGGGCGCGACGATCGCGAGCGCGAGGACGAGGACGACGGTGAAGCCCTGGGAGACGTTCCCGTCCGAGAGCGGGACGAGCGCGAAGCCGAGCGCGGCGACCGCCGAGAACAGGGCCGGCGCGGCCCAGTCGGGTCGCTGCTGCCGCCGCCCCGCGAGGTAGCCGAAGACGACGAGCGCGAGCGCGTACGCCGGGGTGAACAGCTCCGGTGACGTGGCCAGGCTCAGCGCGACGGCGAGGCCCAGCGAGACCAGCGGAAGGAACCGGCAGCACGCCACGGCCACACCGAGCACGGCGACGCCCACGACGACCTGCCCCCAGGAGCCGCCGTCGTTCGGGTCGAGCCGCAGCAGCACGGGGGTGGCGAGCAGCCCCCACAGGCCCAGATCGAGCAACAGGTCCCGGAGTCGTTCACGGCGCATCCGCCCAGCTTGCCGGACGACGAAGACCGGGCGCCCCGGACGAAAGTCGGGGCGGCGTGGGCGCGAGGTACGTCGACCGTGGCGCCGCCATGTCACGCCCGACCCGCGCCGTGCACGCCCCCGCGCCGTGCACGCCCCCGCGCCGTGCACGCCCCCGGCCGCGCGGGCCTGCGGCCCGGCTGCTCAGGGCCTCAGGGCGGGATGACGGCGGGCAGCCCGAGGCCGCAACCCCCTCAGCTCTCCGCCTCCACAAGCCCCGCCTCGTACGCCAGGATCGCCAGCTGGACCCGGTTCTTCAGGCCGAGCCGGGACAGGACCGCGCTCACGTGCGCCTTCACGGTGCCTTCGACGACGTACAGCCGGGCCGCGATCTCGGCGTTCGAGAGGCCCGCGCCGACCAGGGCCACGACCTCGCGCTCCCGGCCCGTCAGCGGGTCGAGGCGCTCGCGCGCCTCCGCCGCCCGGGAGAGCCGGCCGGTCGGCAGGTGCGCGATGACCCGCCGGGTGACCTCGGGGGAGAGGAACGCGGCCCCGGCCGCCACCGCCCGTACCCCCGCGAGCAGTTCCCTCGGGTCACCGGACTTGAGCAGGAAACCGGCGGCGCCCGAGCCGAGGGCCCGGGCGATGTACTCGTCCTCCGAGAACGTCGTGAGCATCACGACCGCCGCGTCCGGCACCAGCCGCCGCAGCTCCTCCGCCGCCCCGAGCCCGTCGAGCCGGGGCATCCGGATGTCGAGCAGGACCACGTCCGGCAGATGCCGCCGCGCGAGCTCGACGGCCTCCCGCCCGTCACCCGCCTCCGCGACCACCTCGATCCCCGGATCGGCGGCGAGGATCGCCTTCACCCCGGCCCGGATCATCGTCTCGTCGTCCGCGAGCAGCACCCTGATCATGCGTTCCACCCTACGCAGACGCGGGGAAGCCCCGGGGGCGCTGCCCCCGGGGCTTCCGTCACTCACTTCGCCGTTACGGGAGCCGTTACGGGAAGGTGAGCTTGAAGCTGTTGATGTAACCGGTGTCGATCGCGGCCTTGTCCTGGACGCGGAGCTTCCAGGCACCGTTGGCGACCTCCGAGGAGGCGTTCACGGTGTAGGCCTGCACGATGTTGTCCGCGCTGCCGCCCGAGCGGTTGTGCAGGTTGTAGACCGAACCGTCGGGGGCGACGAGGTCCACGATCAGGTCACCGCGGTAGGTGTGGACGATGTCCACGTCCACCTTGAGGGCGGCCGGCGCGTTGCCGGTGATGCCCGTGACGTTGACCGTGGAGGTCACCGCGGCGCCGTTGTCCGGGACGGACACGTCAGCGGCGTTCTCGAACACCTTCCCGCCCGGGTTGCCGCCGCCGGGGCGCGAGCCCACGTTGATGCCGGCCCAGGCGTGCTCGACGGCCAGGACCTCGGGGCTGCCGACGCCGTACAGCTCGGTGGCCACCGCGACCGTACCGGTGCGGGCACCGGCGTAGTTGGTGTTCGAGCTGAACTTCGTGGTGAGCGCCTTGAACCAGATCAGCGACGCCTTGTCCCGGCCGATGCCGGTGACGGGCAGGCCGTCCGAGGTCGGCGAGTCGTAGTTGACGCCGTTGACGGTCTTGGCGCCGCTGCCCTCGGAGAGCAGGTAGTACCAGTGGTTCGCCGGGCCCGAGGAGTAGTGGACGTCGATGCCGCCGATGCCCGAGTACCAGGCGTCCTTGGACGAGCCGTCCTTGCTCGGCTTGTCCATGTACCGCAGCGGGGTGCCGTTGCCGCGGATGTCGATCTTCTCGCCGACGAGGTAGTCGCCCTTGTCCGAGGCGTTGTTGGCGTAGAACTCGACCGCCGCCGCGAAGATGTCGGAGGTGGCCTCGTTCAGACCGCCGGACTCACCGCTGTAGACCAGGCCGGCGGTGTTCGAGGTGACACCGTGCGACATCTCGTGCGCGGCCACGTCGATCGAGGTGAGCGGCTTGGTGTTGCCCGCGCCGTCGCCGTACGTCATGCAGAAGCAGGAGTCCTGCCAGAAGGCGTTGACGTACGCGTTGCCGTAGTGGACCCGGGAGTACGCGCCGACGCCGTCACCGCGGATGCCGGAGCGGCCGTGCACGTTCTTGAAGTAGTCCCAGGTGACCCCGGCGCCGAAGTGCGCGTCCGCGCCCGCGGTCTCCGCGTTCTGCGGGGTGCCGTCGCCCCAGATGTCGTCGGCGCCGGAGAACAGCGTCCCGGTGCCGGACGTGCCGCGGTTGAGGTTGTACGTCTTGTGGTTGCCGCGCCCGGTGTCGGTCAGCGTGTACGACGGCGCGGTGCCGAGGGTCACCTGGCCGCTGTACTGGGTGTTGCCGGTACCGGTGTGGACGGCCTGCCACTCGTACAGCTTCGCGCCGCTGTTGGCGTCGGTGACGACGTGCAGCTCGTTCGGGGTGCCGTCGTGCTGGAGGCCGCCGACGACGGTCTCGTACGCGAGGACGGGCGAACCCTGCGCCATCCAGACGACCTTGCGCGGGGCGCGGTCGGCGGCGGTCTCCTTGGAGCCCTCCGCCTTGGCCTCGGCGACGGCCTGCTTCTCGGCGGCGGCCGGGGCGACGTCGGCGGTGGTGTCGACGTTCTTCAGCTCGGACCGGGAGGCCTTGGTGACGCCCTGCGTGACGCCGGCCTTGGTCTCCTGGACGACCAGGTCGCCACCGAGGACCGGGAGTCCGGCGTACGTGCGCTCGTAGCGCGTGTGGGTCGTGCCGTCGCGGTCCTGGACCACGTCACGGACGACGAGCTTCTCCTGGGCGCCGAGCCCGAGGGACTTGGCGGTGGCCGCCTTGTCCGCGTCGGCCGCGCGTATCAGCGCGGTGCGCTGGGCGGGGGAGAGGTCCGCCGGGAGCTTGCCGGGGTTGGCCTGGCCGGCGGCCTGCGCCTTGGGGGCGACGGGGAAGCCGGGGTCGTCGGCGGTGGCGGAACCGGACTGGACGCCGACCGCGATCATGGCGGCGGCGGCGATCAGGGCGCCGGTCGCGGTGGCGCGACGGCTGGGCGTGGATCTCACGCAGACTCCTTTTGCGAGGGGGGTACCGGACGGCTGGGTGGGTCGTCCGGGCGGTGCAAACAGAGCTGTGGAGCGCGAACTCTCATACGAGTCGGGGAGAGAGTGGCAGCCGTGACGGCAATCTGTCAGGAGCGCGTCAACAACTTGGCCGGAAATCGTCCGGAGCCCGAAACCCGGCGTTCGTTAACCGGACGTTTCATCGATCATGGTGACGCGGTTGCCTGGTGTTCGCGGTGGCCCGAATTCAAAGGGCGTCCACGGGTTGAGAACGAACCCCCGCCCTCGCTCGGACCGTCCGGGGGCGAATCCGAGCCACGCCCCGAGATCCCGTAGCGGCGTGGCTCGTTCCGCCCCCTTGCCCCGGCGGTCCGGGTGACGGTCCGTCAGCCGTCGAGGTGGTGCACGCCGATGCAGTCGGGGTCCTGGTTCGGGCAGCTCGGGTGCGGCTTGCGCACCTCACGCCCCGCCAGCCCCTCGTGCGAACACCAGCCGCAGCGGCACGACTCCTCGTGCGCGGCGGGGCGCCGTCGAGAAGCGGCGGCAGTCGTCGCACGTCCGGCAGGCGCCCGAGAACGTCGGCTCCCGGTGCCGGAACCGCGGATGACCGCACCGGCACTCGTGCGTCGCCCAGCTCGTCCCCGTCACCACGGCCCCCGCCGTCCGTGCCGAAGCAGACCCTACGAAGAGCGTCTCACCCCACCAGGCTGTCCCGCCACGCCCGGTGCAGCCCCGCGAACCGGCCCTCGCCGTCGCTGAGTTCGCCGGGTGTGCCGTCCTCCACGATCCGGCCCGCCTCCATCACCAGGACCCGGTCCGCGATCTCGACCGTCGAGAGGCGGTGGGCGATCACGACGGCCGTGCGGCCCGCGAGCACCGTGTCCATGGCCCGCTGCACCGCCCGTTCCCCCGGCACGTCCAGCGAGCTGGTCGCCTCGTCCAGGATCAGCACCGCCGGGTCCGCGAGCAGGGCACGGGCGAAGGCCACCAACTGCCGCTGGCCCGCCGAGATCCGCCCGCCCCGCTTTCGTACGTCCGTGTCGTAGCCGTCCGGGAGGCTTGCGATGAAGTCGTGCGCGCCGATCGCCTTCGCCGCCCGCTCGATCTCCTCGCGGCTCGCGTCCGGCCGACCGATCGCGATGTTCTCGGCGACCGTCCCGGAGAACAGGAACGCCTCCTGGGTCACCATCACCACACCCCGCCGCAGCTCGGGCGTCGCCAGCTCGCGGACATCGACGCCGTCGAGCAGCACCCGTCCCCGCGTCGGGTCGTAGAACCGGGCAAGGAGCTTCGCGAGCGTCGACTTGCCCGCGCCCGTGGAGCCGACCACCGCGACCGTCTGCCCCGCCGGGATCGTCAGGTCGAAGCGGGGGAGCACCTCGCCACCGGTCCGGTACGCGAAGCTCACCCCGTCGAAGACGACCTCGCGGCCGGGGCGCCCGCCCGCGCTCGCCGGCAGCTCCTTCGGTGCGGCGGCCTCCGGGACGCCGGGCTCCTGCGCGAGCAGCCCCGCGATCTTGCCGAGGGAGGCGGCCGCCGACTGGTACGAGTTGAGGAACATCCCGAGCCGGTCGATCGGGTCGTAGAGCCGCCGCATGAAGAGCACCGCCGCCGCGAGCACGCCCAGCTCCAGCGTCCCGCCCGCGACCCGGTACGCGCCCCAGAGGCACATGCCCGCCACGGCCGTGTTCGCGACGAGCCGGGAGCCGATGACATAGCGGGCCATCTCCAGGAGCGCGTCGCCGTTGGAGCGCTCGTGCCGCTGGTTGAGCCCGGCGAACTCGGCGTCGTTGGCCCGCTCCCTGCGGAACGCCCGCACCGGCCGGATCCCGTTCATCGTCTCCGCGAACTTCACGATGACGCCCGCGATGGCCGTGGACCGGTCGGCGAAGACGACGGCCGCCCGCCGCTGGTAGAGCCGGACCAGCAGATACAGCGGTACGAAGGAGGCGACCGCGACCGCGCCGATGCCCAGGTCGAGCCAGAGCAGCATCGCCGAGATGTACACGAACGCGAGGACGACCCCGATCAGCTCCTGGAGCCCCTCGGCGAGCAGCTCCCGCAGGGACTCCACGTCGGTGGTGGAGCGGGAGATGAGCCGGCCGGAGGTGTACCGCTCGTGGAAGTCGACGCTCAGCACCTGCGCGTGCCGGAAGATCCGCCCGCGCAGATCGAGCAGCACGTCCTGGTTGACGCGGGCGGCGCGGCGCAGGAAGGCGTACTGGAGGAGCCCGCCGGCCACGGCACAGATCAGGTACCCGACGGCGACGGCCACGACGGGCCCGTAGTCCCCGTCCCGGAAGGCCGGCACGCCCCGGTCGATGGCGTACGCGACGAGCAAAGGACCCGCCTGCAGGGCGGCCTGCTGGAGCAGCAGCAGAAGCGCGGCGACGGCCACCCGCGCCCGGTGCGCGGAGAGCAGCGACCGCAGCAGGGCACCGGTGGCGCCGGGGGCGGTCGGGAGGTCGTCCCGGTCGAAGGGGTCGCCGCCACCGGAGTCGTTGCTGTTCACGGACTTCTTCGGATCCGTCATCGCGTCTCAGCCCCCTCGCCCGACATCAGCCAGGCGTACTCGGCGTTGCTCCGGAGCAGTTCGTGGTGGGTGCCCACCGCCGCGACCCGGCCCTCCGACAGGAGCGCCACCCGGTCCGCGAGCAGGACCGTCGACGGCCGGTGGGCCACGACCAGGGCCGTGGTGTCGCGCAGGACCTCGCGGAGGGCGGCCTCCACCAGGGCCTCCGTGTGGACGTCGAGCGCGGAGAGCGGGTCGTCGAGGACCAGGAAGCGGGGCCGTCCGACGACCGCGCGGGCCAGGGCGAGGCGCTGGCGCTGGCCGCCGGAGAGGCTCAGCCCCTGCTCGCCGACCTGGGTGTCCGCGCCCTCGGGCAGCGCCGTGACGAAGCCGTCCGCCTGGGCCACGGCGAGTGCCCGCCACAGCTCGGGTTCACCGGCCTCCGCTTCCGTACCGGAGGACGTCCCGCCCATCAGGACGTTCGCGCCGACGCTCGACGAGAAGAGGGTCGGCTCCTCGAAGGCCACCGCGACGAGCCCGCGCAGCCGTTCGCGCTCCATCAGCGCGATGTCCTCGCCGTCCAGCAGGATCCGCCCGCCGGTCGCCTCGTGCAGACGCGGTACGAGGGCGGTGAGCGTCGTCTTGCCGGAACCGGTCGCGCCGACGAGGGCGAGGGTCTCGCCCGGCCGGATGTGGAGGTCGACGCGGTCGAGCACGGGAAGGGAGTCCGGCGGCGCGTCGGGGTAGCGGAAGGTGATGTTCTCGAACCGGACCCCGTCACGCGGTCCCGGTGCCGGGCCCTCCACATCGGCGGACCCCCGCGTCTCCTCCGGCTCGTCCATCACCTCGAAGTACCGTTCCGTCGCGGTCGCCGCCTCCTGGCTCATCGCGAGCAGGAAGCCGATCGACTCCACCGGCCAGCGCAGCGCGAGCGCGGTCGACAGGAAGGCGACGAGCGTGCCCGCCGACAGCTGCCCGTCGGCCACCTGGACGGTGCCGAGCACGAGGGCGGCGCCGATCGCCAGCTCGGGGATGATCGTGATGAGCGCCCAGATCCCGGCGAGCAGCCGCGCCTTGACCAGCTCCGTGCCGCGCAGCCGCTCGGCGAGCGCGTGGAACGCGAGGGCCTGGCTGCGGTGGCGCCCGAAGCCCTTGACGATCCGGATGCCGAGGACGCTCTCCTCGACCACGGTCGTCAGATCGCCGACCTGGTCCTGGGCGCGGCGCGCGACGACCGAGTACTTCGTCTCGAAGAGCGAGCAGAGGACCACCAGCGGGATCACGGGAGTCAGGAGCAGGAGCCCGAGCGTCCAGTCCTGGGCGAGCAGCAGCACGAAACCGGCCAGGATCGTGACGCCGTTGACGACGAGGAAGGTCAGCGGGAAGGCGAGGAACATCCGGAGCAGCATCAGATCGGTCGTGCCGCGCGAGAGCAGCTGGCCCGAGGCCCAGCGGTCGTGGAAGGCGATCGGCAGCCGCTGCAGCCGTCGGTACAGATCCTCCCGCATCCGCGCCTCGACCCCGGCGAGCGGCCGCGCCACGAGCCACCGCCGGAGCCCGAAGAGCACGGCCTCCGCGATCCCGAGCAGCAGCAGGTACAGCGCGCCGAGCCACACCCCGCCCGGATCCCCGGCGGCGACGGGCCCGTCCACCATCCACTTCAGGACGAGCGGAAAGACGAGCGACAGACATGAGGCGACGATCGCGACCACGGCGGCCGTGACCAACCGCCCCTGGACGGGGCGCACGTACGGCCACAGGCGCAGCAGGTTCCGTACGGCTGACTTCTTGGTGACTGCATCTTCTCCGGGCATCACGGGCGAGCCTACGGTTCACCACTGACACCGCTCATGTGGTTTTCCGGCCACCCGGGCGCACCGCGATCGCAGGCGCCCCCCCTCACCCCCCGACCCGCAGCAGCCACACCGACCGGGCCCCCACCGTCACCGTCGCCCCGCCCTCGTACACGGTCTCCGGGGCGTGCGTCTGGTCCTCCAGTGCGGTGTCCAGGACCAGTTCGTACGACTCCGCCCACGGCGGGCCCGGCAGCCGGTACTCCGCCGGGCGCGGACCCGCGTGCAGGATCGCCAGGAAGCTGTCGTCGGTGACCTGGGCGCCGCGCGCGTCCCGCCCCGGGATGTCCCGGCCCGAGAGGTAGAGGCCCAGCGTGGCCGCCGGCGCGTACCAGTCGGACTCCGTCATCTCCGTGCCGTCCGCCGTGAACCACGCCAGGTCCCGCAGCCCGTCCGCGCCCTGCGGACGGCCCGAGAAGAACGCGCGGCGGCGCAGCACCGGATGCCGGTGCCGCAGCGCGAGCAGCCGCCGGGTCAGGGCGAGCAGCTCGCGCCGCCCCGGGTCCTCCGGCAGCGACCAGTCCAGCCAGCTCGTCTCGTTGTCCTGGCAGTACGCGTTGTTGTTGCCGCCCTGCGTGCGCCCCATCTCGTCGCCCGCGACCAGCATCGGCACCCCGGTCGACAGGAGCAGCGTCGTCAGCAGGTTCCGCAGCTGCCGCAGCCGCAGCCCCTCCACGACGGGGTCGTCGGTCTCGCCCTCCGCCCCGCAGTTCCAGGCGCGGTTGTCGTTCGTGCCGTCCCGGTTGCCCTCCCCGTTGGCCTCGTTGTGCTTCCGCTCGTACGTCACGAGGTCCCGCAGCGTGAAGCCGTCGTGCGCGGTGACGAAGTTGACCGAGGCGTACGGCCGCCGCCCGCCCCACGCGTACAGGTCGCTCGATCCGGAGAGGCGGTAGCCGAGGTCGCGTACGTCGGGCAGGGCGCCGCGCCAGAAGTCCCGTACCGCGTCGCGGTAGCGGTCGTTCCACTCCGTCCACAGCGGCGGGAACGCGCCCACCTGATAGCCGCCGTTGCCGACGTCCCAGGGCTCGGCGATCAGCTTCACCCGTCGGAGCACCGGGTCCTGGGCGATGACCGCGAGGAACGGGGAGAGCATGTCGACGTCGTGCATCGAGCGGGCGAGCGCCGCCGCCAGGTCGAAGCGGAAGCCGTCGACGCCCATCTCCGTCACCCAGTACCGCAGCGAGTCGGTGATCAGCCGTAGCACCTGCGGCTGGACGACGTGCAGGGTGTTGCCGCAGCCGGTGTAGTCGGCGTACCGGCGGGCGTCCGACTGGAGCCGGTAGTAGCCGCGGTTGTCGATGCCCTTCAGGGACAGCGTCGGCCCCAGCTCGCCCGCCTCGGCGGTGTGGTTGTAGACGACGTCGAGGATGACCTCGATGCCGGCCGCGTGCAGCGCCCGCACCATCCGCTTGAACTCGCCGACCTGCTGCCCGGTGGTCCCCGAGGAGGAGTAGCCGGCGTGCGGGGCGAAGTAGCCGATGGAGTTGTACCCCCAGTAGTTGCGCAGCCCCCGCCGCAGCAGATGGTCCTCGTGCGCGAACTGGTGCACCGGCAGCAGCTCCACCGCCGTCACCCCGAGTTGTACGAGATGCTCGACGGCCGCCGGGTGCGCGAGCCCCGCGTAGGTGCCGCGCAGCTCCTCGGGGATGCCCGGGTGGAGCTTGGTGAACCCCTTCACGTGCAGCTCGTAGATGACCGAGTCCGGCCACGGCGTCTTCGGCCTGCGGTCGTCCGCCCAGTCGTCGTCGTCCAGGACGACGACCCCCTTCGGCACGTGCGGGGCGGAGTCCCGGCCGTCCCGGACGGTGTCGGCCACGTGCTGCTGCGGCCAGTCGCGGACGTGCCCGTACACCTCCGGCGGCAGCGTGAAGTCGCCGTCGACCGCCCGCGCGTACGGGTCAAGGAGCAGCTTGGCCGGGTTCCAGCGGGCGCCCGTCCACGGGTCCCAGCGGCCGTGCACCCGGAATCCGTACCGCTGCCCGGCGCCCACCCCGGGCACGAAGCCGTGCCAGATCTCGTGGGTCAGCTCGGTCAGCGGCAGCCGCCGTTCGGTCCCGTCCGCGTCGAAGAGGCAGAGCTCGACGGCCTCCGCCCCGCCGGCCCACAGCGCGAAGTTGGTGCCGGTGACCCCGTCGGGCCCGCTCCGGCAGCGCGCCCCCAAGGGCGTGGGCGCGCCCGGCCACACCGCGTCCGGCCGCACCGCGCCCTGCCACACCGTGGGCGGCCGGGCCCGTTCCGGGGCAGGGGAGGGCCCCCCTCCGTCCCGTACCGCCTCCGCCTTCTGCTCGGCTGCGCTCGACACCTGTCGGCCTCCCGCGGCTCGTCGGGCCCCGCGCGGCGCGGACCCGCGGCGTCCCGGCCGCGGCTCCTCGTGTGGGGCCTCCCACCTGTTCTGCCCGTACGGCCGTACTCCCAACATGACCCGCACGCACGTTTCCCCTGGAGGGTGGCTGTCGTTGGGCCGGTCGTGAGACACGTATGGAAGCGGGCGGGCCGCGCGCTCGCGGTGGCGGCACTGGTGGCGGGTGTGGCGGGCTGCACCGCCACGGGCGAGGGCGGCGGTGGGATCGACCTCTCCCTGCCCGGGAAGGCGCGGGCCCCGGGCGATGTCATCCGGGTCAGTCCGGAGGACGGCAGCAAGGGCGTACCGGCCGAGGGCCCGATCGAGGTCAGGGTCGACAGCGGACGGCTCGAACGGGTCACCGTCGTCCGGGTCGAGGACGCCCAGCGGGCCGAGGTGACCGGCGAGATCAGCGAGGACGGGCTGCGCTGGCGGCCGAAGCCGGACTCCCGGCTCGCCCTCGCGGCCAAGTACAGCGTGGACGCCGTGGCGCTCGACGCGCACGGCCGGCGCTCCGCCCGGCACACCACGTTCACCACCGTCGTCCCCGAGAGCCGGTTCATCGGCTACTTCAAGCCGGAGAACCGTTCCACTGTCGGCACCGGAATGATCGTCTCCTTCTCCTTCAACCGCGCCGTCGAGAACCGCGAGGCCGTCGAGCGGGCCATCACGGTCACCTCCGACCCGCCGGTCGACGTGGTCGGCCACTGGTTCGGCAAGGAGCGGCTCGACTTCCGCCCGGCGGAGTACTGGCGGCCCGGCACCAAGGTGACCGTCGACCTCGCCCTGCGCGACGTCGAGGGCGCTCCGGGCGTGTACGGCATCCAGAGCAAGCGCGTCGGCTTCACGGTCGGGCGCTCCCAGGTCTCCCTCGTCGACGCGGCCGAGCACACCATGGAGGTGCGCAAGGACGGCGAGCTGCTCGCGACGATCCCCATCACGGCCGGGGCGCCGAAGACCACGACGTACAACGGGAAGATGGTGGTCACGGAGCTCTACGACGTGACCCGGATGGACGGCCGGACCGTCGGCTTCGGCGGGGAGTACGACATCAAGGACGTGCCGCACGCGATGCGTCTTACCGAGTCCGGGACCTTCCTGCACGGCAACTACTGGGCCACGCCCGCCACCTTCGGCTCGGCCAACGTCAGCCACGGATGTGTGGGCCTGCGGGACGAGAAGGGTGGCAGCCCGGACTCCCCGGCGGGCTGGTTCTTCGACCGTACGCTCATCGGCGACGTGGTCGAGGTGGTCAACTCCCGTGACCGAAAGGTCGCTCCCGACAACGGCCTCGGAGGCTGGAACATGGACTGGGAGGAGTGGAAGGCGGGGTCGGCCCTGCGATGACCCGGGCAAGTGCCCGAACCCCGTGCGAACTGGGACTGAACGGTGACATCCGCGTGGAACTTTCGTGTCTTCCGGTGTGATTATCTAACGCTGTGTGCGCGAGAGGATGTGCACGGGGGTGGGGCCCAGGCATAGCCGGGTCGTGCGAGGGGAGAACACCATAGTGAACGGGCAGCCGATATCCGGAGCGACCACCGGACGCAGGCGCCGCGGCACCCGCCTGGGGGCGCTGGCGACGGGGGCGCTGCTCCTCGTCCTGACCGCGTGCGGTGGCGGTGACGCCGGCGGCGCCAAGGGCGGCGGGCAGGAGCCGGGCAAGGACGGCGGCGGCAAGCAGGAGATCGCGGCCTCGCAGGCGGTCGTCACGATCGCCCCGAAGGACGGCGCCGTCTCGGTCGCGACCAGCGGCGCGCTGAAGGTCACGGCCGAGCAGGGCAAGCTGACGACGGTCACGGTCGCGGACACCAAGGGTGCCGAGATCGAGGGCAAGATAGCGGCGGACGGCGCCAGCTGGCAGCCCGTCGGACACCTGTCCGCCGGTACGCAGTACAAGGTCCACGCGATCGCGAAGGACTCCGAGGGCCGCGAGTCGGCCAAGGACACCACCTTCACCACGCTGACCCCGAAGAACACCTTCATCGGCCACTACACGCCCGAGGACGGTTCGACCGTCGGCGTCGGCATGCCGGTCTCCATCCGCTTCACCCGGGGCATCACCGACCCCGAGGCCGTGGAGAAGGCCATCAAGGTCACCGCGACGCCCGCCGTCGACATCGAGGGCCACTGGTTCGGCAACGACCGCCTCGACTTCCGCCCGGAGAACTACTGGGCCGCCGGCACCAAGGTGAAGGTCGAGCTGAACCTGGACGGCGTCGAGGGCCGCCCGGGTGTCTACGGCAAGCAGAAGAAGACGCTCTCCTTCACCATCGGCCGCCGCCAGGTCTCCACGGTCGACGCCAGCGCCAAGACCATGAAGGTCGAGCGCGACGGCAAGATCATCAAGACCATCCCGATCACCGCGGGCGCGCCGTCCACGACCACGTACAACGGTCAGATGGTCATCAGCGAGAAGTACAAGGTGACCCGGATGAACGGCGCCACCGTCGGCTTCGGCGGCGAGTACGACATCAAGGACGTGCCGCACGCGATGCGCCTGTCCACCTCGGGCACCTTCGTCCACGGCAACTACTGGGCCTCGTCCGGGACGTTCGGCTCCGCCAACGTCAGCCACGGCTGCGTCGGCCTGCGCGACGCGCGGGGCGCGGGCGACGGCACCACCCCGGCGGCCTGGTTCTACGACCGCTCGCTCATCGGTGACGTGGTCGTCGTCAAGAACTCGAAGGACAAGCAGATCCAGCCGGACAACGGCCTCAACGGCTGGAACATGTCCTGGTCGGAGTGGATCAAGTAGCTCCCTCTTCAAGGGGCCCGGTGCTGTGACCAACGGCACCGGGCCTCTTGCCGTGCTGTGCTCTCTGGGGGGACACCCCCCAGGCCCCCCACGACTAACCTGCCCCCATGACTGTGAACCTCGAAGTCGCGGACGGCGTCGGCACGATCCGCCTCGACCGCCCCCCGATGAACGCCCTCGACATCGCCGTACAGGACCGGCTGCGCGAGCTGGCCCAGGAGGCGACCGACCGCGACGACGTGCGCGCGGTGATCCTCTACGGCGGCGAGAAGGTGTTCGCGGCCGGCGCGGACATCAAGGAGATGCAGGTCATGGACCACGCGGCCATGGTGAAGCGGTCGCGCGCGCTCCAGGACTCCTTCACCGCGATCGCCCGCATCCCCAAGCCCGTCGTCGCCGCGATCACCGGCTACGCCCTGGGCGGCGGCTGCGAGCTGGCGCTCTGCGCCGACTACCGGATCGCCGCCGACAACGCCAAGCTGGGCCAGCCCGAGATCCTGCTCGGCCTGATCCCCGGCGCAGGCGGCACCCAGCGGCTCTCCCGGCTCGTCGGCCCGTCCAAGGCGAAGGACCTCATCTTCACCGGCCGTATGGTCAAGGCCGAGGAGGCCCTGACACTCGGTCTGGTGGACCGTGTCGTCCCGGCGGCCGAGGTGTACGAGCAGGCGCACGCCTGGGCCGCGAAGCTCGCCCAGGGTCCGGCCATCGCGCTGCGCGCCGCCAAGGAGGCGATCGACCAGGGCCTGGAGGCCGACATCGACACCGGCCTCGCGATCGAACGCACCTGGTTCGCGGGCCTGTTCGCGACCGAGGACCGGGAGACCGGGATGCGGAGCTTCGTCGAGGAGGGCCCGGGCAAGGCCAAGTTCGCCTGACGCCCGCCGAGCCCGCCTGCCGCTGGCGTATGCCGGAGGAATCTCCCGGAATTGTCGATTCCGGTGTACGGATTCCTCCGGAACGGCCACGCGGTTCCGTCCGTGCGGCCATGATGGGGGCATGGCGGGCCTGGAGGGTGTGGAACAACCGCGGCAGCACGGCGGTGCGACCGCCGCACGGTGGGTACCGACCGCCGAGGACGAACAGGCCCTGAAGGCGCTGGAGTTGTACGGGAACCCGGCCGAGGATGACGTCCGGTTGCCGTCCCGTCCGGAGTCCGCCGCCGTCGCCCGCCGGCTCACGCAGTGCGTGGTGCTCCGTCAGTGGGCCCTGACGCCGCAGATCGCGGAGCACGCGGTCTTACTCGTCTCGGAACTCGTCGGGAACGCCGTCCGGCACACCGGTGCGCGCGTCTTCGCCCTGAGGCTGCTGCGCCGCCGGGGCTGGATCCGGATCGAGGTCCGAGACCCCTCGCGCGGTCTGCCCTGTCTGATGCCGGTGCAGGAGCTGGACATAAGCGGCCGCGGCCTCTTCCTCGTCGACAAACTCTCCGACCGCTGGGGCGTGGACCTGCAGCCGCGCGGCAAGACGACCTGGTTCGAGATGCGGGTGTCGGACCGCTGAGGGTTCTCGGCCCCGGATACACAAAAGCCCCCGTGAGGGGGCTTCCGTGTATGGCGCCGTGGATCGGGGGGGTGTAATCCACGGTGCTCGACGACCTGGCCCGGGTCAATGGGGGTCGTGGTTCCGACTATGGCAGACAGGTGGCCTTGCCGCCAAAAGTCCCTATCGGTTCAAAATCGGTCAAACCGGTACGGTTCGCCGATGAATCATTGGTGACCTGGAGCACCAACCTTGTAAATGGTGAATAAGTATGGCGTTCATCGGGTGTTTCCTCGACTTGTCCGCATGTCGGACGCCATGCGGGGGCTGGCAAACGTCCTGAATTGGCTCAATCGTAATTTTCCGGACAGACCACCTCTTTAATGGGCGCGTGACCCTCACCGACCGCCGTGGCGCGCTCCGGGCAGGTGCGGCGGCCGCCCTCGCGGGAGCCGCCGCCGGGTTCCTCACGAACGCCTGCGGCACGGAACCTGACGCCGCGCGCGGAGGCTCCGCGCCTCGGGGCCCCGCGCCCGCCCCCAGGCCGCCCGACGCGCCGGCCCCGCGCCGCTTCCCCGGGCTGCCGGTCGAGATCGCGAGCGGCCCGCGCGACCGCCCCCGGGTCGCCCTCACCTTCCACGGCCAGGGCGACCCCGCCCTCGCCCGCGCCGTGCTCGCCGAGGCCGAGAAGGGCGGGGCCCGGGTCACCGTCCTCGCCGTGGGGGAGTGGCTCGACTCGTACCCCGACGTGGCCCGCCGCGTCCTGGACGGCGGCCACGACCTCGGCAACCACACCCAGCGCCACCTCGACGTCAACGCGATGACCGAGGACGAGGCGCACGCCGAGATCGCCGCCTGCGCCACCCGGCTGCGCCGCCTCACCGGCTCCATCGGCACCTGGTTCCGGCCCTCCAGGACCCAGCACGCCGGCGCGGCCGTCCAGCGGGCCGCCGGCCGGGCCGGCTACCCGCACGTCCTCTCGTACGACGTCGACTCCCTCGACCACACCTCGCCCGGCGCCCCGGCTGTCGTCCGCAACGTCACCGCACGGGTCCGGCCCGGCTCGGTGGTGAGCCTGCACTTCGGCTACGCGGACACCCTGGCCGCGCTGCCGCCCCTCCTCGCCGACCTCGACCGCCGCGGCCTGCGCGCGGTGACGACCACGGAGCTGCTGACCTGATGCTGCCTCTCACCACGCGCACGATCACCACGCGTACGAAGAGCCTCCTCGCCGCCGCGCTGCTCGCCGCGCTCGCCGGGTGCGGCACCGCCGACCGGGCCCCCGAGCCCCGGGGCGGCGGCAAGGAGGAGGCCGCCGCGCTCCCCGCCGTACCGAAGAAGGCCACCCCTGCGGGGCTGCCGGGCATGCCGCCGGTCCTGGACCCGAACGACGTCTACGCGGCCGACCGCCCCGGCAAGCTGTCGCCCGTGGTGAAGGGCTTCCCCAGCCGGATCTACGTCCCCAACACCAACTCCAACACGGTCTCGGTCATCGACCCGGCGACGTACAAGGTCGTCGAGACGATCCCGGTCGGCATCCAGCCGCAGCACGTCGTGCCCTCCTGGGACCTGAAGACCCTCTGGGTCAACAACAACCGGGGCCACACGCTCACCCCGATCGACCCGGCCACCGGCGTCGCGGGCAAGCCGGTCGAGGTCCACGACCCGTACAACCTGTACTTCACGCCCAACGGGAAGTACGCCGTCGTCATGGCCTCCCTCGACCGGGAGCTGGTCTTCCGCGACCCGCACACGATGGAGCGGAAGAAGACCGTCCCGGTCTCCTGCTACGGCGTCAACCACGCCGACTTCTCCGCCGACGGCCGGTACTTCGTCGTCTCCTGCGAGTTCTCGGGCGAGCTCCTGAAGGTCGACACGGAGAAGATGAAGGTCGTCGGCCAGCAGAGGCTGCCGTTCGAGGGCGCCATGCCGCAGGACGTGAAGCTCTCCCCGGACGGCAAGACCTTCTACATCGCCGACATGATGGCCCACGGCATGTGGGTCCTGGACGGCGAGAAGTTCACCACCCCGCAGCTGATGCCGACCGGCAAGGGCGCCCACGGCCTCTACGTCTCCCGCGACTCCAAGGAGATGTACGTCCCCAACCGCGGCGAGGGCTCGATCTCGGTCTTCGACTTCGGGCAGAACAAGCTGACGAAGAAGTGGCGGCTGCCGGACGGCGGCTCCCCGGACATGGGCGGCGTCTCGGCCGACGGCAAGGTGCTGTGGCTGTCGGGCCGTTACGACGCCGAGGTGTACGCGATCGACACGAGGACCGGAAAGCAACTGGCCCGCATCCCGGTAGGCGGCGGCCCACACGGCCTGGCGGTCTACCCGCAACCGGGCCGCTACTCCCTGGGCCACACAGGCGTCTTCCGCTGACGGCCGGCGGGCGACGAGCGGGGCCCCGGAGGCCCCGCGCTGAGGCCCCGGCGACGGGTCAGCCGGCGACGAGCGGCGTCCCTGAGCTTGCGCTGACGGGACGGGTCAGCCGGCGACCAGCAGGGCCTCGGAGGCCCGGCTGACGGTCAGCCGTCGGAGGCCCGGCTGACGGTCACCCGGCGACCAGCAGGGCCTCGGAGGCGACGGGGCGGAAGCCGGCGGCCTGGAAGACCCGGACGCTGCGGGCGTTGCCCGGGGCCTGCTGCGCCCAGACCACGTCGTCCGGCGTCAGGTGCCGGGCGGCGAGCGCGAGGGCCTTGCCTATGCCACGGTGCCTGGCGTCCTCGTCCACCTCGATCGCCGCCTCCCAGCGGCCCGCCACCCCGCGCCCCAGGATCAGCACGCCGCCGTCGGCCGCCCACACCCGTACGTCGTCGCGGTACTTCCTCGCCCGCGCCACGCGCCCGTACTCCGCGTCCTCGATCTCCCGCAGCGGCAGCTCGGGCTCACCGGGCAGCGCCGTGGCGACCGTCAGCAGGTCGACGCAGTCCATGCGACGGCCCGTACGCGCCATCAGGGCCAGCAGGAACCGGGGGTTCATCGCGGCGGCCAGCGGATCGCTCGGCGTGGCCGCCAGTTCCGCCCGTACCCACTCCGGATCCTGGTCCGTGAAGACGACCGAGTGCGCGGTGAAGGCGAGGACCCCCGCGTCCCGGGTGCTCGGCTGGGGGACGACCGTCGTCGAACCGTCCGGCGGAGGGAACTGCCCCCGTGCCGCCGCCGCCAGGATCCGTGCCACGTCGTCGCTCATACCCCCATGATCGGCCAAGGCCCGGCGCCCGGCCCAGGCGGGTGGCCCGATAACCTGACCCCCGTCATCGCAGCATCGAGAAGGGGCGGAAACAGTGGCGGACATCGAGTCGGCACGCACGGCGTTCGAGCGGTTCGACATGGACAAGGACGGCTTCATCACCGCCTCCGAGTACAAGAGCGTCATGGCCCAGCTGGGTGACTTCAACGTGACCGAGACGGTCGCCGAGGCGCTCATCAAGCAGCGGGACGCCAACAGCGACGGCAAGCTGTCGTGGGACGAGTTCTGGGCCCACCTCAGCAAGGCCTGACCCTCCGGGGCAGGGCGGGCGGCGTGTACTCCGTGCGGACGCACCCGAGTTGCCGCCCGCCCGTGTGCCGCTGTGCGCACGGGGCGCGGCGGCCGGCTGGGTGGTGGCTCGAATAGGAGCTGCACGCCGCGTTCGCACCGTTGACCCGGCTCTACTCCGGGTGGCCCCACCCGGACCGCGTGCCAGTGCGTGGCGTCGGACGGCGTCCTAGGGTCGGCTGCATCGAGGGCGGGGCTGTCCGATCTCTTGCGAGGTGCTGGCCATGTGGAGACCCGTCGCGCAGGCCGCTGCAGCCGGCTCGGTCATCGCCCTGGCCGTCGTCGCGCCCGCAGCAGCGGTCTCCCCGTCACCTCCGGTCGGTGTTCCAGCGGAGGAGATCTGCGCCACGGCGAAGGCGCATCGGGAAGCCGGAACGCTCGATCGGGCGAAGGCGCTCTACACCACGGTGAAGGCGGGCGACGGGGAGAGGAACTGCGCCGTCGAGGGCTTGAGGGCCGTCGCGGAGCAACGTCAACTGGCGGCGGTGTGGGTCGCCAAGGGACAGAGACTGATCCGTGTCGGAGATCTTGACGGTGCACACTTCACCTTCCGATCCGCGCTTGAGAAGGACCGGGGCAACGCAAAGGCTGCGGCGGGTATCGCGCAGGTGGCAAGGCTCAAGGAACGTCCGCACCCCACCGCATCGAGTAACTGGGATCGCTTCTACGACGACTGGGTGAAGCCTCTCGGCCGGCTGCTGCTGTTCAGCGCGGTCGCGTTGGCAGTCCTGTACGCGCTCGCCGGCCTGGCCTCGCGGGCCCTCGTGAGGGTCAATGCGGTCGTGTGGCCGACTCCTCTGCGATGGACCGTGGGTGGCGTCGGCTGCTTCCTGGTCTTCGGCGCGGGGGTGATGCTGCCGATCTTCGCCATGTTCGAGCCGTTCACCGCCGGAGGGCCGTTGATCGGATGCGCGGCCGCCGTGATCGTGGTGATCGCGCTCGTCGCGGTCGTGCTGGTCCTGGGGACGACCAGCAAGCGTCCGTACGACTGGAAGCACTGGCTGGGCCTGCTGATCTCCCTGGTTGCCGCGGTCGTTGTGGCGTGCGCGCTGCTCGTGGTCCCCCTGGGCCACGAGACACGCCTCATGGTGGACCACATCGTCCTCGCGTTCGTCGGCGTCGTGCTGACGGGGGCCGCGTTGGGGCAGAACCTGCGACTTCAGGTCGAGGTGCAGAAGGCCGACGGCGCGGTGAGCGCGGCCGCCACCGATTACCTGCTCGCCCGGATGAAGGGGCTCGGTACCGAGTCGCCGAAGGCACTCGACCGTGCCACCTCGGCGCTGACCACCACGCCCTTGAGCAAGATCACCAGTGAGGAGCTGAGCGCGTTGCCCGCCGGGAAGGTCGTGGGTGCGCTGTCCCGTCTCTTCTTCGTGCTCAGACCGGACCTCACCTGGAGGGCACGGGTCACGCTCGTGGACGACGACCGCGTCTCCATCAGCCTGTCCCGCAACGGCCGCCATGCCCAGAGTGTGGTCTTCAGCAGACCCGATCTCGGCCTGGCGGCGATCCCCGCCGGATCGGAGGAGACGGAAAGCACCGCCGCACGGGATCGTGCCTCTGCACAGATGCTCACCGGCGCTGCCGCCTTCATCCTGGTGCGGCTCAGCAAGGCGCATCGGGAACTCCAGGACGATCTGTGTGGGGCAGAGCACTGGAAGAGCGTCGCCTTGCAGGTCATCGCCCGGAGCAAGTCGCTCATCGACGAGGTCGAGGACGAGGGTGCGGAACGCGTGGGCCTGCTGAGCCGAGCGATGGATCAGGACCCCGACTTCCTGCTGGCGCGCTTCGAGTACATGTGGGCGGCCTACAAGCGCATTCCCGCGGAGAATACGGATCACGCCAGGTTCGCGAAGTCGCTCGATCAGCAGTACGTCAGTTCGGGCCTGGCGGGCAAGGGAGACGCGGCCGAGGGCTGGGCCCCGCTGCGGATCCGGGTCATGTACAGCAGTGCCACGCAATGGCTCAACGGCTATGTGGCCGGCGGCAAGAAGAACGTGACCGCGCTGCAGGAAGCAGCGCGGTCCGTCGCGGAGCTCAACCGTCTGTGCAACTTCCCCTGGAAGAGAGAGGAGCTGGCTTGGCAGGCCAAACAGATGCGGCCCTTCGCCGATAGCCTGAAGTACTGCGTCGAGGTGCTGTGCGGACGCGCCCCCCGGGCGGGCGCGGCATGGCTGCACCCCCATGAGAAGGCCTCTCCCTCACCACGGCTGACCTACGACCACGCCTGCCTGGACTGCTTTCTGGCGGACCTCCCGGGTCAGGACCGTGCGCTACGGCTGCGCGAGGCGATCGAGGACCTGGAGTTCGCACTCGCCACCGACGAAGACAAGAGCTCCGCGGTCACCGATCCCTGTTTCAGCGACCTTCGGGCCGTCGACGGGTTCAAGCGTCTGGTGGGTACCCCGCCGGCACACTTCCTGGACCTTCAGGTGTTCGCCTCGTACAAGGAGCCGCTGACGAAGGCCGGCATCACCTCCGCCTTCGACCTCGTTCGCAGGACGGGGAGCACCGCGCAGCGGGACCAGCTGGCGGCCTATCTGAAGGTCTCCCGCGTGATGGTCGACCGGCTCCGCGAGGTCGGAATGCTCGCTCAGGTCCATCGGGACCTGAGCGAGCCCGGCATGCTCCACCTGCTCATCGCAGTGGATGCCGCTTCCCCCGCGGCTCTCCGTGAAGCGGCCCGTCGGAATCCGAAGGAGCTCATCAACCGGATCCGCAGCCAGGCCTCCGAGGAGCGACTGAAACACCTACGCGGTGTGCGGCCGCCATGGCTCTGGCTCTTGGCCGCACGAAGGTGACGCTCGGATCGCCGGTCCCGCCAAGGGCCCAGACCCTCAGCACTCGATGATGTTCACCGCGAGCCCGCCCCGGGCCGTCTCCTTGTACTTGACCGACATGTCCGCGCCGGTCTCCTTCATCGTCTTGATGACCTTGTCCAGGGAGACCAGGTGGCTGCCGTCGCCGCGGAGGGCCATCTTCGCGGCCGTGACCGCCTTGACGGCCGCCATGCCGTTGCGCTCGATGCACGGGATCTGGACCAGGCCGCCGACCGGGTCGCACGTCAGGCCCAGGTTGTGTTCCATGCCGATCTCGGCCGCGTTCTCGACCTGCTCCGGGGAGCCGCCCATGACCTCCGCGAGGGCGCCGGCCGCCATCGAGCAGGCCGAGCCGACCTCGCCCTGGCAGCCGACCTCGGCGCCCGAGATCGAGGCGTTCTCCTTGAAGAGCATGCCGACCGCGCCCGCCGCCAGCATGAAGCGGACCACGCCCTCGTCGTCGGCGCCCGGCACGAAGTTCATGTAGTAGTGCAGGACCGCCGGGATGATGCCCGCCGCGCCGTTCGTCGGGGCGGTGACCACGCGGCCGCCCGCCGCGTTCTCCTCGTTCACGGCCATCGCGTAGAGCGTGATCCACTCCATCGCGAGCGCCGCCGGCTCGCCCTCGGAGCGCAGCTTGCGGGCCGTGTTCGCGGCGCGGCGGCGGACCTTCAGGCCGCCGGGCAGGATGCCCTCGCGGGACATGCCGCGCGAGACGCAGGCCTGCATGACCCGCCAGATCTCCAGGAGACCCGTGCGGATCTCCTCCTCGGTGCGCCAGGCCTTCTCGTTCTCCATCATCATCGCGGAGATCGACAGGCCGGTCTCCTTCGCGAGGCGGAGCAGCTCGTCGCCCGTGCGGAACGGGTACTTCAGGGCCGTGTCGTCCGGGATGATCGGGTCCGAGCCCGCCACCGCGTCCTCGTCGACGACGAAGCCGCCGCCGACCGAGTAGTACGTCTTCTCCAGGACCAGCGCGCCCTCCGCGTCGTACGCGAAGACCGTCATGCCGTTGGCGTGGTACGGCAGGGCCTTCCGGCGGTGCAGGATCAGGTCCTCGTCGAAGTCGAAGGGGATCTCGTGCGCGCCGAGGATGTTGATCCGGCCGCTCGACTTGATCCGCTCGAACTCCTCGTCGGCCGTCTCCACGTTCACCGTGCGGGGAGAGCTGCCCTCCAGGCCGAGCAGGACCGCCTTCGGCGTGCCGTGCCCGTGGCCGGTCGCGCCCAGCGAGCCGTACAGCTCGGCCCGTATCGACGCCGTGTGCGCGAGGAGGCCCTCGTTCTTCAGCCGGCGCGCGAACATCCGGGCCGCTCGCATCGGGCCCACCGTGTGGGAGCTGGACGGGCCGATGCCGATCGAGAACAGGTCGAAGACCGAGATGGCCACGGGGGACTCCTTGTGGGGGCTGACGCCGTTGTCTGCCGGGGTGGTGCAGAACAGAGCAGAGCAGGATGGGGAGGAACGGAGGAAAAGGGGTGGGGCACCGCTCACTTCCAGTGTGCGCGGTGCCCCGGAGCTTCGTACGAACAAAAGGGTACGAAATTACTTCAGGCCGGGGTACAGCGGGTGCTTCTCGGCCAGAGCGGTCACGCGGGCCTTGAGGGCGTCCGCGTCGAAGCCGGGCTTCAGGGTCTCCGCGATGATGTCGGCGACCTCGGTGAAGTCCTCGGTGCCGAAACCGCGGGTCGCGAGCGCCGGCGTACCGATGCGCAGGCCCGAGGTGACCATCGGCGGACGCGGGTCGTTCGGGATCGCGTTCCGGTTGACCGTGATGCCGACCTCGTGGAGACGGTCCTCGGCCTGCTGGCCGTCCAGCTCGGAGTTGCGCAGGTCCACCAGGACCAGGTGCACGTCCGTGCCGCCGGACAGGACCGAGACGCCGTGCGTGGTGACGTCGTCCTGGACCAGGCGCTCGGCGAGGATCCGGGCGCCCTCGATCGTGCGCTGCTGGCGCTCCTTGAACTCCTTCGAGGCCGCGATCTTGAACGAGACGGCCTTGGCCGCGATCACGTGCTCCAGCGGGCCGCCCTGGAAACCGGGGAAGACCGAGGAGTTCAGCTTCTTCGCGAACTCCTTCTTCGCGAGGATGATGCCGCCGCGCGGGCCGCCGAGCGTCTTGTGCGTGGTCGAGGTGACCACGTCCGCGTACTCGACCGGGTTCGGGTGCAGACCGGCCGCGACCAGGCCCGCGAAGTGGGCCATGTCGACCCACAGGTACGCCTCGACCTCGTCGGCGATCCGGCGGAACTCGGCGAAGTCCAGCTGACGCGGGTAGGCGGACCAGCCCGCGATGATCACCTTCGGGCGGTGCTCCTTGGCGAGGCGCTCGACCTCGGCCATGTCGACCAGGCCGGCCTCGTCCACGTGGTACGCGACCACGTTGAACTGCTTGCCCGAGAAGTTCAGGCGCATGCCGTGGGTCAGGTGACCGCCGTGCGCCAGGTCCAGGCCCAGGATCGTGTCGCCGGGCTGGGCGATCGCGAAGAGCGCGGCCTGGTTCGCGGAGGCGCCGGAGTGCGGCTGGACGTTGGCGTACTCGGCGCCGAACAGGTCCTTGACCCGGTCGATGGCGATCTGCTCGGCCACGTCGACGTGCTCGCAGCCGCCGTAGTAGCGGCGGCCCGGGTAGCCCTCGGCGTACTTGTTGGTGAGGACCGAGCCCTGGGCCTCCATGACCGAGACCGGAGCGAAGTTCTCCGAGGCGATCATCTCGAGGGTGGACTGCTGGCGGTGGAGCTCGGCGTCGACGGCGGCGGCGACGTCGGGGTCCAGCTCGTGGAGAGGGGTGTTCAGAAGCGACATGAATCGATCCCTACGGGTCTCGGTTAGCCGGCGGTGAAGGCGGTGTACTCGTCGGCGGAAAGCAGGTCGTCCGGCTCGCCCGCGAGGCGCACCTTGAACAGCCAGCCACCCTCGAACGGGGCGGTGTTCACCAGCGAGGGGTCGTCCACGACGTCCTGGTTGGCCTCGACGATCTCGCCGGTCACCGGGGCGTACAGGTCGCTGACGGACTTGGTGGACTCCAGCTCGCCACAGGACTCGCCCGCGGTCACCGTGTCACCGACCTCAGGGAGCTGCACGTAGACGACGTCACCGAGGGCGTTGGCCGCGTGCTCGGTGATGCCGACCGTCGCGACGCCGTCGACGACGTCCGACAGCCACTCGTGCTCCTTGCTGTAGCGGAGCTGCTGGGGGTTGCTCATGTCGTGATTCTCCTGGATCGGGGGAGTGCTGATGTACGCGGGTCTTACGGGATGAGACGAGGAGTGAGACGCGAGGGGGTGGGAAACGTCACTTCTGGCGCTTGTAGAAGGGCAGCGCCACGACCTCGTACGGCTCGTGGGTGCCGCGGATGTCCACACCTACACCCTGGGTGCCGGGCGCGGCGTGTGCCGCGTCCACGTACGCCATCGCGATCGGCTTTCCGAGCGTCGGCGACGGGGCGCCCGAGGTGACCTCGCCGATGACCTGGCCGTCCGCGACGACCGCCATCCCGGCGCGCGGGACCCGGCGGCCCTCGGCGATCAGGCCGACGAGCTTGCGCGGCGGGGCGGTCTCGGCGCGCTCGGCGGCCTTCTCCAGCGCCTCGCGGCCGACGAAGCGGCCCTCGTTCGTCGTCTTCTCGAACTTCACGACCCGGCCCAGGCCCGCGTCGAACGGGGTGAGCGAGGTCGTCAGCTCGTGCCCGTACAGCGGCATGCCCGCCTCCAGGCGGAGCGTGTCACGGCAGGACAGGCCGCAGGGGATCAGGCCGACGGGCGCGCCGGCCTCGGTCAGCGCCTTCCAGACGCCCTCGGCGTGCTCCGGCTTCAGGAACAGCTCGAAGCCGTCCTCGCCGGTGTAGCCGGTACGGGCGATCAGCGCGGGGACCCCGGCGACCGTGCCCGGGAGGCCGGCGTAGTACTTCAGACCGTCCAGGTCGGCGTCGGTGAGCGACTTCAGGATGCCGGGGGACTCGGGGCCCTGGACGGCGAGCAGGGCGTACGCGTCACGGTCGTCGCGGACCTCGGCGTCGAAGCCCCCGGCACGCGCCACGAGCGCGTCGAGGACGATCTGCGCGTTGGAGGCGTTCGCGACGACCATGTACTCCTGGTCCTGGAGCCGGTACACGATCAGGTCGTCGAGGATCCCGCCGTCCTCCTGGCAGATCATCGTGTACCGCGCCCGGCCCACGCCCACCGTGGAGATGTTGCCGACCAGCGCGTGGTCGAGCAGCTCGACGGCCTGCGGACCGGTGACGGTGATCTCGCCCATGTGGGAGAGGTCGAAGAGGCCCGCCTTGGTGCGGACGGCGATGTGCTCGTCCCGCTCGCTGGCGTAGCGCAGCGGCATGTCCCAGCCGGCGAAGTCGGTCATGGTCGCGCCCAGGGAGCGATGCAGGGCATCGAGGGCGGTCAGACGGGGGGCAGACGTGCTCATGAGGTGGCTCCCGGATCCCAAGGGCGGAAAACATGACGGGCGAGGACGTCCTCCCCATCTGTCATGGAACCTGAGAGGTTCACCGAGAGCATCTCGTCACCGAGACGTCGGCTTGCACCTTGGGTGGAGCCGCACCGGGCACGCCGGAACGGTTCGCTTTTCAGATCTGCCTCATCCACGCGGTACGGGGCCTGAGAGATTCAAGGGAGGGTCTTGCTCCTTCGGCGCCCGGGGCCCACCGTGGTGGTTCCGGGACTCTCCCGCGCGGATTCGAGCGGCCGGTATGAGGTTGTGTGCGCTTGGCGCGGACATCATTGCACGCGGTGTCCGATCGGCAAATCGCTTGTGACTGATTACCCCTTCTTTACACTTTGTGGGAAAGGGGTCCTGGGGACCCGACAGGGGGAGTGACGATGACGATCCAGCGCACCGGCGCCTACGCCACGGGCACGGGGATACCGGCCCCCCGCTCCCGCGCCCGGACCCGCAGGCGCCGCGCCGCGCCCCTGCTGCGCGACCTGCGCGAGCGCGGCGGCCGCGGCCCCCGGACGCTCGCCTTCGCCGCGGGGGACCTCGTGGTGGTCTCCGGGCTGCCCGGAAGCGGCAAGTCCACCCTGATGCGGCGCGCCGCCGACGGCCTCGGCATCGACTCCCAGGATGCCCGCGAGCGCTGGGAGGCCCGGCTGCCCGCCTTCCTGCCGTACGCGGTCTACCGCCCGCTGGCCCGGGTCGCGCACTACGCCGGGCTCTGGCGCGCGCTGCGCTCCGGGCGGAGCGTCGTCGTCCACGACTGCGGCACCCAGTCCTGGGTGCGGAACTGGCTGGCCCGCGAGGCCCGCCGCCGCGGCAGCGCCCTCCACCTGGTCCTGCTCGACGTCACGCCCGACACCGCCCGCGCCGGCCAGCGCGAGCGCGGCCGGGGCGTCTCGGGGTACGCCTTCGCCCGGCACCGCCGGGCCGTCGGCCGGCTCCTCGGCTCGGTCGAGTCGGGCCGGCTGCCCCGGGGCTGCGCCTCGGCGACCCTGCTCGACCGGGACGCCGCCGGCGCCCTGCGAACCATCGCCTTCCGCTCCGTCCACTGAGCGCTTTTGGCCACGGGCGTGCCAGGGCGGCGTTAGGGTTCTGCCCCGAGGGCGTCGTGACCAGGACGCGTGAGACGCGTGATCAGGACGCGTGGGACAGGGGAAGCGGGAACCGTGGACGTTACGTGGCCGGGCAACGAGCTCGAAGAGGTCCTCGCGGCCTCGCTCGGCAACCCCTCCGCCGGAGGCCGCCTCGTCGAGGTCCTCGGCCGGAGCCCCGTCTGGGTGCCGCTGCCCAACGGCGGCAGCCCCGAGAGCCGCGACCTCGACCTGCCCACGATGGAGATCGACGGACTCCCGTACGTCCCTGTCTTCAGCTCCGAGCAGCAGTTCCTGGCCTGCGTCGGCAGCCACATGTCGTTCACCGTCGCCCCCGCCCGCGACTTCGCCCGCGGCCTGCCCCCGCAGCTCGGCATCGCCGTGAACCCCGGCGGCACCGTCGGCGCCCCGCTGCCCCCGCCCGCCGTCGCCGAGCTCTGCCGGACCGGCCGCACCCCGCTGGACGGCCCCGCGAGCGGCGGCCGGGTCCGGCTCTTCGAGCCCGACTGGCAGGACGACCCCGTCGACTTCCTCTCCGCCGCGGCCGCCGAGTTCGAGGCCACCGGAGTCGTCCTCTCCGCCCGCCGCGCCCTGGCCAGCGTCGAGGGCACCGAACCGGCCCTCTTCGTCGGCGTCGAGCTCGTCACCTGGGACGGCGTCGACCGGAACGCCCCGCTGGACGCCCTCGGCCGCGCGCTGGGCCGGATCGAGGTGGCCTGGCCGGTCAACCTCATCCTGCTCGACGTCGCGCGGGACCCGGTCGGCGACTGGATGCTGGAGCGGGTGCGCCCCTTCTACCAGCGGGCCTCCTGATAACTAAGCTGATGGGGTCTACGGAAGAGGGGCGGAGAACAGCGTGAGCGCGTCAGGCACCGCGGCGGCCGGTCAGGTCGAGCACATGCTGCGCCAGGTCACACCCGGACGCTACGAGGCGTACGAGGACCTGCTGCGCGCCCTCGCCGACGGCGGCGTCTGGATGCTGCTCTGGCAGGGCACGCCCGGCTCGACCGACGCCCAGTACGGAAACATCGAGGCCGACGGCTTCGGGTACGCCCCGTGCGTCACCTCCGCCCACGAGCTCGCCGCCTCCGGCTGGAACCGCGCCCACGAGGTCGTGACAGGCCGCGAGATCGCCGGCGCGCTCTTCCCCGACCGGGTGGGCCTCTGGCTCAACCCGCACGACCAGAACGGCGGCGTCGGCATCCCCTGGGCCGACCTGCGCCGGATCGCCACCGGTCTCGACCGGATGCCCGCCGGACCGCTCAGGCTCTCCGAACCCGCTCTGGAGATCCCGCAGTTCTACGCCCTGCTGACCCAGAACGCCCATCGCACCCCGGCCGTACGGGCGCTGCGCCGGGCCTGGGTGCAGCCCGCGCTCGGCACCCCGTACCTCGCCATCGGTCTCGACCTGTACGACACCTCCGCCGCCTCGGTCGAGTCGGTGCGCGCGATGATGCGCCAGTCGGTCTCCGCCGTCCCCGACGGCCTGCCCGTCTCGACGGTCGCCATGTCGGACGCGTACGACCCCGTCGCGATGTGGCTGCGCGCCAACGCGCGGCCGTTCTACGACCGCGACGCGCACGCGGCGCCCGCTCCGCCCGCCCCCGGCTACGGCTACCCGCCGGCTGTACCGCGTACGTACTGATACGTCCGTCCGGCGACCCGTATGTCACCCCAATTCACCCCTGTCACGTGGGTGTTGGGATGCATGTCCGTTCTGGCCGAATAGTGGGCGAGATGGTCCGCTGGCACGATCACAGCGTCCGGATAACGGAAGGCAACGAACCGCATCACGGTTGAGCAAACATTCACCGTGAGGTCTGGCGGGTGATCGCGACCACATTGAAGACTCCCCGGAACACCGGGCGTTCGGCCTCCTGGCCAAAGCCCCGCAGTTGTTCCACCAAGCCGCTACCCGCGGCGGGCAAGGGCCGGCTACCGGCGGCCGAGAGGGGTCCTCACCACGATGACGGCACCACTGCACGAGACGAGTGCGGCCGAGTCGACCGCCACCGTCGATGCCGTGCCCCCAGCGCCGCCCGGCAAAACGATCGAGGGCCGTTCCCCCTGGCAGATCGCCTGGACCCGGCTCAAGCGCGACAAGCTCGCGCTGGCCGGCGGCGCGATCGTGGTCTTCCTGGTCGTCGTCGCGGTTCTCGCGCCCGTCATCGTGGGTCTGCTCGGCCACCCGCCGGACGAGTTCCACGAGGACCAGATCGACCCGCTCTTCGGCACCCCGATCGGCCCCTACGGCGGCATCACCTCCGACTTCCTGCTCGGCGTCGAGCCGGTCAACGGCCGTGACGTCTTCAGCCGGATCGTCTACGGGGCCCGGATCTCGCTGCTCGTCGCCTTCCTCGCGGCGATGTTCGCGGTCGTCCTCGGCACGATCCTCGGCGTCGTCGCCGGCTACTTCGGCGGCTGGGTCGACGCGGCGCTCAGCCGCGTCATGGACGTCATGCTCGCCTTCCCGCAGCTGCTCTTCACCATCGCCCTGGTCTCCGTGCTCCCCAACGATCTGCTCGGTTTCTCCGGTTCGGGGGTCCGCATCGGCGCGCTGGTGATCGTGATCGGCTTCTTCGGCTGGCCCTACGTCGGCCGGATCGTCCGCGGCCAGACCCTCTCGCTGCGCAACCGCGAGTACGTGGAGGCCGCCCGCTCGCTCGGCGCCGGCCGGCTCTACATCCTGCGCCGGGAGCTGCTGCCCAACCTGGTCGCCCCGATCATGGTCTACGCGACGCTCATGATCCCCACCAACATCCTCACCGAAGCGGCCCTGAGCTTCCTCGGCGCGGGTGTGAAGCCGCCCACCGCTTCCTGGGGCCAGATGCTGTCGACGGCCATCTCCACCTATGAGTCGGACCCCCTGTTCATGGTGATCCCCGGCCTCGCGATCTTCATCACCGTTCTGGCGTTCAACCTCTTCGGCGACGGCGTGCGTGACGCGCTCGACCCGAAGGCAGCTCGCTGACCGCCCGCTGACCGCCCGCACGCCCGTACAGACCCGCCCCTGCCGCTGTTGACAGGAGGCAATCAACACCGGCGGACCGCCGTAGCGGCCGCCACTATTCCGGAGGTTGCGAGACCATGACTCTGAACAGCTCTTCGCGGCGCAGAATCGCCGCCGGCGCGCTCCTCGCCGCGGCCACGATGGTCGTCACCACCGCGTGTGGCGGCGGCACCGGCGACGGCAAGAGCAAGACCGGCGCACCCGGCTTCAACGCCGCGGTGAACAAGGTCGCCAACCCCTCCGACAAGAAGGGCGGCGAGCTGAAGTTCATCGGTTCGCAGGAGGCCGACTCGTGGGACCCGCAGCGCGGCTACTACGGCTTCGTGTGGGACTTCGCCCGCTACTACACGCGCCAGCTGGTCAGCTTCAAGGCCGAGCCGGGCGCCGCCTCCACCGAGCTGGTGTCCGACCTCGCCACCGACACCGGCAAGGTCTCGGAGGACGGCCTCACCTACACCTTCACGCTGAAGGACGGGGTGACCTGGGAGGACGGCAAGCCGATCACCTCCAAGGACATCAAGTACGGCATCGAGCGCATCTGGGCGCAGGACGTCATCTCCGGCGGCCCGATCTACCTCCAGCAGGTCCTCGACCCCAAGGGCGAGTACAAGGGTCCCTACAAGGACACCACCCCGGACAAGCTCGGCCTGAAGGCGATCGAGACCCCGGACGACAAGACCATCATCTTCAAGCTGCCGGTCGCCAACGGTGACTTCCTGCAGATGCTGGCCATGCCCGCCGCCTCCCCGGTCCGCCAGGACAAGGACACCAAGGCCCAGTACGGCCTGAAGCCCTTCTCCTCCGGCCCGTACAAGTGGCAGTCGTACACCCCCAACAAGTCGATGCTGCTCGTCCGCAACGACAAGTGGGACGCCAAGACGGACACCATCCGCAAGGCGCTGCCGGACAAGATCAGCGTCAAGTTCACCACCAACGCCGACGACATGGACAACCGTCTCGTCGAGGGCGAGTACGACCTCGACCTCAACGCCACGGGTGTCGGCGCCGCGGCCCGCGCCAAGGTGCTCCAGCAGCACAAGGAGAACGCGGACAACCCGCAGACCGGCTTCATCCGCTACGCGGTCTTCCCGCAGACGGTCATCGACAACGTCGAGTGCCGCAAGGCGATCATCTACGCGGCCGACTCCAAGTCCCTGCAGACCGCCCGTGGTGGCCCGCAGGCCGGTGGCGACATCGCCTCCAACATGCTGCCGCCGGCGATCAAGGGTGCCGACCCGAAGGCCGACCCGTACGGCAAGCTGGCCGGCAAGGCGGACGTGGCCAAGGCCAAGGAGGCCCTGGCCAAGTGCGGCAAGCCGAACGGCTTCAAGACCACGATCGCGGTCCGCAACAACAAGAAGATCGAGATCGCGACCGCCGAGTCCCTCCAGCAGTCGCTGAAGGCCGTCGGCATCGACGCCCAGATCGACCAGTTCGACGGCGCCCAGACCTCGGGCATCATCGGTTCGCCGAAGGTGGTCAAGGAGAAGGGCTACGGCATCATCATCATGGGCTGGGGCGCCGACTTCCCGTCGGGCCAGGGCTTCCTGCAGCCGCTGGTCGACGGCCGCTTCATCCTCCAGAGCGGTAACAACAACTTCTCGGAGCTGAACGACCCGGCCGTCAACGGCCTGTTCGACCAGGCGCTGAAGGAGACCGACCCGGTCAAGGCCGGCGAGCTCTACAAGCAGATCAACACCAAGGTCTCCGACGCCGCGGTCTACCTGCCCTTCACGCACGAGAAGAACATCATCTGGCGCTCCTCGCGACTGACCAACGTCTACACGGCCGACGCCTACAACGGCCGTTACGACTACTCGTCGCTCGGCGTCGTGAAGTAACCGAGAGTCAATCCACCCGCTCCAACGGCGCACCACCCGCCGCTAGGTCCGAAGGGCAGGTGATGGCCGCGCACGGCGGCCGGGGGACCCGATCGGGATCCCCGGCCGCCGGTCGGCCGACCGCATGCTTGCATATCTCGTCCGACGGCTGTTCGCCGTCGCAGTGATGCTGATGGTCGTCACCCTGACGACGCTCAGCATCTTCTTCCTCATCCCCAAGATGACCGGCAGCGACCCTGCCGCGATGTTCGTCGGCAAGCAGGCGGATCCGGCTTCCATCGAAGCTGTCCGGCAGAAGCTGGGCCTGGACGAGCCGATCCTGGTGCAGTTCTGGCACTTCGTCTCCGGCATCTTCGTCGGACGTGACTACACCGGCGGTGGCAGCACCATCCACTGCGAGGCACCCTGCTTCGGCTACTCGTTCCGTACCGAGCAGGACGTCTCGACGATGCTGGTCGACGCGTTCCCCGTGACCCTCTCCATGGTCGTCGGAGCCGCCGCGCTGTGGCTGCTCATGGGCGTCACCACGGGCGTGATCTCCGCGCTCAAGCGGGGCACGGTCGTCGACCGGACCGCGATGATCACCGCGCTCGCCGGTGTCTCGCTCCCCATCTTCTTCACCGGCATGCTGTCGATGTTCGTCTTCCGCACCCAACTGGGCTGGCTCAACGCCTCGTACACGCCCATCAGCGAGTCCTTCGGCAGCTGGTTCGGCGGACTGCTGCTGCCCTGGGTCACCCTCGCGTTCCTGTACGCGGCGATGTACGCGCGGCTCACCCGCGCCACCATGCTGGAGGTCCTCGGCGAGGACTACATCCGTACGGCACGGGCCAAGGGCCTTCCGGAGCGGGTCGTGCTCGGCAAGCACGCCATGCGCTCCACGATGACCCCCATCCTGACCATCTTCGGCATGGACCTCGGTGCTCTCGTCGGCGGCGCGATCCTGACCGAGAGCACCTTCAACCTCCAGGGCCTCGGCTGGATGGCCATCAAGGGAGTGACCGAGCGCGACCTGCCGCTGATTCTGGCGGTCACGCTCATCACAGCGACCTGTGTCGTCATCGCCAACCTCGTGGTGGACCTTCTGTACGCGGTGATCGACCCCCGAGTGAGGCTCGCATGACGGACAAGCTGACCAAGACCGGCGCGGCCCTGGGTGAACCGGTCGCCGCTTCGAACGCCCCGTCCGACGCCTTCCTCGACGTCCGCGACCTGAAGATCCACTTCCCGACCGACGACGGCCTGGTCAAGTCCGTCGACGGGCTCAGCTTCCAGCTGGAGAAGGGCAAGACCCTCGGCATCGTGGGCGAGTCCGGCTCCGGCAAGTCCGTGACCTCGCTCGGCATCATGGGCCTGCACACCGTCGGCCAGTACGGCCGGCAGAAGGCCCGGATCTCCGGCGAGATCTGGCTGAACGGCCGCGAGCTGCTCACGGCCGACCCCGAAGAGGTCCGCAAGCTGCGCGGCCGCGACATGGCGATGATCTTCCAGGACCCGCTGTCCGCGATGCACCCGTACTACACGGTCGGCGCGCAGATCGCGGAGGCGTACCGGGTCCACCACCCGGTCGACAAGAAGACCGCCCGCAAGCGGGCCGTCGAACTCCTCGACCGGGTCGGCATCCCCGAGCCGGCCAAGCGCTTCTCGAACTACCCGCACGAGTTCTCCGGCGGCATGCGTCAGCGCGCGATGATCGCGATGGCGCTGGTCAACAACCCCGAACTGCTCATCGCCGACGAGCCGACCACGGCGCTCGACGTCACGGTCCAGGCGCAGATCCTGGACCTGATCCGGGACCTGCAGAAGGAGTTCGGCTCCGCGGTCGTCATCATCACGCACGACCTCGGCGTCGTCGCCGAGGTCGCCGACGACATCCTCGTGATGTACGGCGGCCGCTGCGTGGAGCGCGGACCGGCCGAGGCGGTCTTCTACGAGCCGCAGCACCCCTACACCTGGGGCCTGCTCGGCTCGATGCCGCGGATCGACCGGGAGCAGACCGAGCGGCTCATCCCCGTGAAGGGCAACCCGCCCAGCCTGATCAACGTCCCCAGCGGCTGCGCCTTCAACCCGCGCTGCCCGTACGCGGACGTGCCCAAGGGCGGCATCACGCGCACCGAGCGCCCCGATCTGAAGGAGACGGGCAGCCGCCACCACTCCGCGTGCCACCTGCCGCGCGAGGAGCGGACCCGGATCTGGACCGAAGAGATTGCGCCGAAGCTGTGAGCGACAACGCTGTGAGCGGCAACGCCGTGAGCGACAAGAAGAGCACTGAGCCCCTGCTCAAGGTCAACGGCCTGGTGAAGCACTTCCCGATCAAGAAGGGGCTGCTGCAGCGCCAGGTCGGGGCGGTCAAGGCGGTCGACGGCATCGACTTCGAGGTCTACCCGGGCGAGACGCTGGGCGTCGTCGGCGAGTCGGGCTGCGGCAAGTCGACGATGGGCCGGCTGATCACGCGGCTGCTCGAACCGACGGGCGGCACGGTCGAGTTCGGGGGCGTGGACGTCTCGCACCTCGGCGTGGCCAAGATGCGTCCGCTGCGCCGCGACATCCAGATGATCTTCCAGGACCCGTACGGCTCGCTGAACCCGCGGCACACGGTCGGCTCGATCGTCTCGGCGCCGTTCAAGCTCCAGGGCGTGGAGCCCGAGGGCGGGGTCAAGAAGGAGGTCCAGCGCCTGCTCGGCCTGGTCGGCCTGAACCCGGAGCACTACAACCGCTACCCGCACGAGTTCTCGGGCGGCCAGCGCCAGCGCATCGGCATCGCGCGGGCGCTCGCCCTCAAGCCCAAGCTGGTCGTCGCGGACGAGCCGGTCTCGGCGCTCGACGTGTCGATCCAGGCGCAGGTGGTGAACCTCCTGGACGACCTCCAGGAGGAGCTGGGTCTGACGTACGTGATCATCGCCCACGACCTGTCGGTGATCCGGCACGTCTCGGACCGGATCGCGGTCATGTACCTGGGCAAGATCGTGGAGCTGGCGGACCGCAAGTCGCTGTACGAGTCCCCGATGCACCCGTACACCCGCGCCCTGATGTCGGCGGTCCCGATCCCGGACCCCCGCCGCAAGGGCGCGAAGAGCGACCGCATCCTGCTCACCGGCGACGTCCCGTCCCCGATCGCCCCGCCGCCGGGCTGCCGCTTCCACACCCGGTGCTGGAAGGCGACGGACCTCTGCAAGACGGTCGAGCCCCCGCTCGTGGAACTCCGCCCGGGCCAGCGCGTCGCCTGCCACCACCCGGAGAACGCGGAGGGCGTGACGGTCCCGACGGCGCGCGAGTCGGTGGAGGTCACGATCACCAAGCGCGCCCCGGAACCGACTCCGGAGCCGACCCCGGCCCCCGAGGCGGAACCCGCCGAGGGCGACGACCCGAAGGCGTAACACCCGACGAGGCCCCCGCCGCCCCACGGCAGCGGGGGTCTCGCGCATGCCGGGCGGGCCCGACAGGCGGCCGAACCCTGCGGCGCGAAGCTGCCGCAGCACGGGGGTTCGGGGGCGGAGCCCCCGGTCCCGTCAGGGTTTCGGGAAGGGGCGGGGTGGGGGAACTCACCCCGTCCCCCCACCCGCACCCGGCCGCCGTGCCCGTCAGGGCCCCGCCGCACCCGTCACAATGGTCGCCGTGGTTCACGATCTGTTCAGTCCCGACGTACAGCACGCCCTCGATCTCGTCGGCATCTTCGTCTTCGCCATCTCCGGCGCCCTCCTCGCCGTCCGCAAGAACTTCGACGTCTTCGGCATCGCCGTCCTCGCCGAGGTCACGGCCCTCGGCGGCGGCCTGCTCCGCGACATCGTCATCGGCGCCGTACCCCCCGCCGCCTTCACCGATCTCGGCTACTTCCTCATGCCGCTCGTCGCCACCGTGCTGGTCTTCTTCCTGCACCCCGAGGTCGAGCGCACCCAGACCGCCGTCAACGTCTTCGACGCCGCAGGCCTCGGCCTCTTCGCCGTCACCGGCACCATCAAGGCGTACGAGTACGGCCTCGGCCTCACCTCCTCCGCCGCCCTGGGCCTCGCGACCGCCGTCGGCGGCGGTGTCCTGCGCGACGTGCTCGCCAACGAGGTGCCCTCGCTGCTCCGCTGGGACCGCGACCTCTACGCCGTGCCCGCCATCGTCGGCGCCACGATGGTCGTGCTCTGCATCCGCTTCGAGGCCCTCAACGCGTACACCAGCGGTGCCGCCGTCCTCACCGCCTTCGTGATGCGGCTGCTCGCCATGCGCTACCACTGGCGCGCGCCCCGCGCCTGGAACCGCCGGTCCTCCGCCCGCGAGGAGCCAGAAAAAGCTACCGCTCAGTAGCCTCCTGCGGTACCGTCGGAACCATGAGCACGAGCATCGAGACGATGGCGGAGACGACGACGGTCAGCGAGTTCGACCGCGACACCGCCGTCACCCTCCGCGCCCCCGGCGTCTATGACGCCGACCTCTCCGCCGGCTGGACGATCATCAGCGCCGTCAACGGCGGCTACCTCCTCGCCCTGCTCGGCCGCGCCCTCGGCGACCACCTCCCGCACCCGGACCCGTTCACGATCTCGGCGCACTACCTCACGCCGTCCGTGCCGGGCCCGGCGGTGATCCGCACCGAGACCGTCCGCACCGGCCGCACCCTCTCCACCGGCCAGGCGTCCCTCTTCCAGTACGCCGAGGACGGCACCGAGGTCGAGCGCATCCGGGTCCTCGCCTCCTACGGCGACCTCGACGCGCTCACCGACGAGGTCCGCACCACCGCCACGCCGCCCGCCTTCGCCCCCATCGAGCAGTGCTTCGGCGCCTCCGACGGCCCCCGGCCGCCGATCCCCGGCTCCAGCGCCATCACCGACCGCCTCGCCCTCAAGCTCGACCCGGCCACCGTCGGCTGGGCGATCGGCGCGCCCTCCGGCAAGGGCGAGATGCGCGCGTGGTTCGGCCTCGCCGACGGCCGCGAGCCCGACGCGCTCTCCCTGCTCCTCACCGTCGACGCGCTCCCGCCGACCTCCTTCGAGCTGGGCCTCAAGGGCTGGACCCCGACCGTCGAACTGACGACCCACGTCCGCTGCCGCCCGGCCCCGGGCCCGCTGCGGGTCGCCATCACCACCCGTAACCTCGCCGGCGGCTTCCTGGAGGAGGACGCCGAGGTCTGGGACAGCGCGGACCGCCTGGTGGCCCAGTCCCGCCAACTGGCCCGCGCTCCGCGCGGCTAAGGCCTGTTCGGCGGGTCAGAGACCCGTGGGGATCCGGGATGCGGAGGCGTGCGGTGGTGGCGTAGGCAGGCCAGGCGGCAGAGGTGCGCGCGCGCCCTCGTAGAATCGAGAAATCATGGCTTACCTCGACCACGCCGCGACCACGCCGATGCTCCCCGAGGCGATCGAGGCGATGACCGCCCACCTCGCCGTCACGGGCAACGCCTCCTCCCTGCACGCGGCCGGGCGGCGCGCCCGGCGGACCGTCGAGGAGGCCCGCGAGACCCTCGCCGCCGCCCTGGGCGCACGGCCCAGCGAGGTCGTCTTCACCTCCGGCGGCACCGAGGCCGACAACCTCGCCGTCAAGGGCCTGTACTGGGCCCGCCGCGACGCCGACCCGGCCCGCACCCGCGTCCTCGCCAGCCCCGTCGAGCACCACGCCGTCCTCGACGCCGTCGACTGGCTCGCCACGCACGAGGGCGCCACCGTCGAGTACCTCCCGGTCGACCGGTACGGCCGCGTCCACCCGGACGCGCTGCGCGAGGCGATCGAACGCGCGCCGGAGACCGTCGCGCTGGCCACCGTCATGTGGGCGAACAACGAGATCGGCACGATCATGCCGGTACGCGAACTCGCCGAGGTCGTCCGCGAGTTCGGCGTCCCCCTGCACTCCGACGCGGTCCAGGCCTTCGGTCAGGTCCCGGTCGACTTCGCCGAGTCCGGGCTCGCCGCCCTGACCGTCTCCGGCCACAAGATCGGCGGCCCCTACGGCATCGGCGCGCTGCTCCTCGGCCGGGAGTACAGCCCCGTCCCCGTGCTGCACGGCGGCGGCCAGGAGCGCCACGTCCGGTCCGGCACCCTGGACGCGCCCGCCATCGCCGCGTTCGCCGTCGCCGGCCGGCTCGCCGCCGAGCGCCAGGAGGAGTACGCGACCGAGGTCGGCGCCCTCCGCGACAAGCTGGTGGCGGCCGTCCACGCCGCCGTCCCCGACGCGATCCTCGGCGGCGACCCGGACGACCGGCTCCCCGCCAACGCGCACTTCACCTTCCCCGGCTGCGAGGGCGACTCCCTGCTCCTGCTCCTCGACGCCCAGGGCATCGAGTGCTCGACCGGCTCCGCCTGCACCGCCGGCGTCGCCCAGCCCAGCCACGTCCTGCTCGCCACCGGCACCGACCCGGACCTCGCCCGGGGCACCCTGCGCTTCACCCTCGGCCACACCTCCACCGAGGCGGACGTGGCGGCCGTCGCCGAGGCCATCGGCCCGGCGGTGGAACGGGCGAGGACCGCGGGCCTCGTCTAGGGACGCGGAACCTCACGCCGGCTTCTTCGAAGCCTCCCTGACCAGCTTCATGTACCGGTCCCAGTCCCAGTGCGGACCGGGGTCCGTGTGGTCGGTCCCCGGCACCTCGACGTGCCCGATGATGTGCTCCCGGTCGACGGGTATGTCGTACCGCGCGCAGATCCCGGCCGTCAGCCGCGCCGAGGACGTGTACATGGCCGCCGTGAAGTCCTGCGGGCGGTCGACGAAGCCCTCGTGCTCGATGCCGACGCTCCGCTCGTTCATGTCACGGCTCCCGGCGTGGAAGGCCACGTCGAGCTCGCGGATCATCTGCGCCACATGGCCGTCCTTACGGACGACGTAGTGCGTGGCGGCGCCGTGCCCCGGGTTCTTGAAGACCTTCAGGGCCGTCGCGTAACTGCCCTGCACGACGTGGATCACGACCCGGTCGATCGTGAAGTCGGCCGGCCGGTCGGCCCGCCGCCAGTTCGCCCGGGACGCCGCCGTCCAGTCCGCGCCCTTGTGGTCGAGCACGCCGTCGACCCGGTCCTGCTCCGTGCCGGGCAGCCGCCACCAGGCACGCGCCAGCTCCTCGCGGGCCAGCGCCGCCGTACCGAGGACGGCCGCGCCGCCGCCGAGCAGGACGGCTCGCCGTCCCACCCCCCGCTTCTTGTTCTCGCTCCCCATGTCCAGAACAACGCTTACTCAGGCGACCCTGGTTCCCGGGCCCCGTACCCTGGTAGGGCTATGACTGAGACTTCCCAGCAGACCGAGACTCCCGCGCGCCGCCTCCGTGTCCTCGCCGCCATGTCCGGCGGCGTCGACTCCGCCGTCGCCGCGGCCAGGGCCGCCGAAGCCGGGCACGACGTCACCGGCGTCCACCTCGCGCTCTCCGCGAACCCGCAGTCCTTCCGCACCGGTGCGCGCGGCTGCTGCACCATCGAGGACTCCCGGGACGCCCGCCGGGCCGCCGACGTCATCGGCATCCCCTTCTACGTCTGGGACCTCGCCGAGCGCTTCCGCGAGGACGTCGTGGACGACTTCGTCGCGGAGTACGAAGCGGGCCGCACGCCCAACCCCTGCCTGCGCTGCAACGAGAAGATCAAGTTCGCGGCGCTGCTCGACAAGGCGCTCGCGCTCGGCTTCGACGCGGTCTGCACCGGCCACTACGCCACGGTCGTCCTGAACGAGGACGGTACGCGCGAGCTGCACCGGGCCTCCGACATGGCCAAGGACCAGTCGTACGTCCTCGGTGTCCTGGACGAGAAGCAGCTCGCGCACGCGATGTTCCCGCTGGGCGACACCCTCACCACCAAGGACGAGATCCGGGCGGAGGCGGAGCGGCGCGGGCTCGCGGTGGCGAAGAAGCCCGACAGCCACGACATCTGCTTCATCGCCGACGGCGACACCCAGGGCTTCCTGGCCTCCCGGCTCGGCAAGGCGGAGGGCGACATCGTCGACGAGTCGGGGGAGAAGGTGGGCACCCACGAGGGTGCGTACGGCTTCACCATCGGCCAGCGCAAGGGCCTGCGGATCGGCCACCCGGCGCCGGACGGCAAGCCGCGCTACGTCCTGGACATCTCGCCCGTCGACAACACGGTCACGGTCGGCCCGGTCGAGGCGCTCGACGTCACCGGCCTGAGCGCGATCAAGCCCCGCTGGTGCGGCACGGCCCCCGAGGGCTCCGGCCGCTACACCGCCCAGCTGCGCGCCCACGGCGGCGAGACGCCGGTCACGGCGGCCCTGGAGGACGGCGAGCTGACGGTCACCTTCGACGAGCCGGTCCGGGGCGTGGCCCCGGGGCAGGCGATCGTGCTGTACGACGGCACGCGCGTGGTGGGCTCGGCGACGATCGCGACGACGGTACGGAGTACGGAGACGGCGGCCACGGTCTGAAGGCCTGACGGCTCGACGGCCTGACGGCTCGACGACCGACCGGCTCATTCCTCCTCGTAGAAGCCCTCCAGGACCGGCGCCAGGACGTGCGGGGCCACCTCGTGCGTCTGGCCCGTCAGGGTGCGGTGGCGGCCCCGGGGGAGGGCCGTCGAGAGCGCCACGGCCGCCCGGCGCGTCCGGGACGGGCTCGCGCCGCCGTCCACGACCAGCACGCGCGCGTGGACCCGGCCGAGCCGCGCGGCCGCCTCCGCCGAGAACGGCGGCTCGAAGACCGAGAGCCGCTCCACCGGCAGCCCGGCGGCCACCGCCGCGAGCGCGAGCACCCCGCCGGACCCGACCCCGTGCACGAAGGCCTGGCCGCCCACCTCGTGGATCAGGGCCGCCAGATCGTCGATCTCGTCCTGCTCGACCCCCGACGCCCGCCGGTCGTACGTCAGGATCGCGTACCGAGGCGCGAGGAGATCGGCCAGGGGCCGCCCGCTCTCGGCCGTGCCCTGGGCGCCGCTCACCAGGATCACCGGCGTCCCCTCCCCGCGCAGCTCGTACGCGACCGGTGTCCCGTCGGCGGAGCGCACCCGCCCCCGGACCCTGCCCAATGTGCCGCTCGTCTCGTCCATGGCAGTGCTGACCGACCCCGTGCGCCGAACTCATCGGTGAGGCACGGAAATTACGAGAAGATCTTGAGAGCAGGGACCCGGAGGCACCCGGGAGGCGAGAGTTACCGTGGGCGCCATGAACATCTGCGTCTTCCTCTCCGCCGCCGACCTCGACGAGCGCTACACCGCCCCCGCCCGCGACTTCGCCGAGCGCCTCGGCAAGGCGGGCCACACCCTGGTGTGGGGCGGCTCGGACTCCGGTCTGATGAAGGTCGTCGCGGACGGGGTGCAGGAGGCGGGCGGCCGGCTCGTCGGTGTCTCCGTCGACTTCCTCGCCGCCAAGGCCCGCCCGGGCGCGGACGAGATGGTCTTCGCCAAGGACCTCGCCGAGCGCAAGGCCCTGCTCCTGGCCAGGTCGGACGCTGTCGTGATCATGGTCGGCGGCACCGGCACGCTCGACGAGGCCACCGAGGTCCTCGAGCTGCGGAAGCACGGCAAGCACACGAAGCCCGTGGTCCTGCTGAACACGGCCGGGTTCTACGACGGCCTGAAGACCCAGTTCCACCGCATGGAGGCCGAGGGCTTCCTCCCCATTCCCCTCACCGACCTGGTCTTCTTCGCCGAGGACGGCGTGTCCGCTCTCGCCCACCTGGAGGCTGAGACATCAGCGGCTGCCGCCGCGGGCGTCCGCGCCCGGTGATGCGAGCATGGTCCCCATGGCTACTCATGTGATCACCGGGGCGGGTTCCGGCATCGGCGCGGCGGTCGCCCGCCGGCTCCACGCGCGCGGGGACGACCTCGTGCTCCACGCGCGCGACGCCGGACGGGCCAAGGAGCTCGCCGCCGAGTTCCCCGGCGCCCGGACGCTCGTCGGCGACCTCGCCGACCCCGACCGGCTCTCCTGGGCCTTCTCGCACCAGAGCCTGCCCGAACGGGTCGACACGCTCCTGCACATCGCGGGCGTGGTCGACCTCGGGCCGGTCGGCGACCTCACCCCCAAGACCTGGCGCCACCAGCTCAACGTCAACCTGATCGCCCCCGCCGAGCTCACCCGGCACTTCCTGCCCCAGCTGCGGGTCTCCCAGGGCCACGTGGTCTTCGTGAACTCCGGCGCCGGGCTGAACGCCCACGCCGAGTGGAGCGCCTACGCCGCGTCCAAGCACGGCCTGAAGGCCCTCGCCGACTCCCTGCGCAACGAGGAGCACGCCAACGGAGTGCGGGTCACCTCGGTCTACCCGGGCCGCACCGCCAGCCCGATGCAGGCGAAGGTCCACTCCCAGGAGGGCAAGGAGTACGACCCCTCCCGTTGGATCGACCCCGAGTCGGTCGCGACCGCGATCCTGACGGCCGTCGATCTGCCGCGCGACGCGGAGATCAACGACCTGACGGTCCGTCCGGGACGATAGGGACCTAGAGACGGTAGGGACGTAGAACAGTGACCGAGACCAGCGAGACGAACGCGTTCGTCTGGGGGCCCGCCACCGGCGTCGGCTCCCTCCCCGGCGGTGACGCCCGGGAGGCCGCCAAGACCGCCACGGGCGCCTTCGAGGACTTCCCCTTCCTCGCCGAGCTGCCCGCCCGCGGACCCGGCGCCGACATGATCGGCCGGACCCTCGGGCTGCTCGTCGACATGTACGCGCACGTGGAGCCCAGCGGCTGGCGGATCAGCGACCGGCCCGGCCGGGACACCCGGCGAGCCCGCTCCTGGCTCGGCGAGGACCTCGACGCCCTGGAGGAGTTCACCCAGGGGTACGAAGGTCCCCTCAAGGTCCAGGCCGTGGGCCCCTGGACGCTCGCGGCCGCGCTCGAACTGCACGGCGGCGAGGCCGCCCTCGGTGACCCCGGCGCCTGCCGGGACCTCGTGGGCTCCCTCGCCGAGGGTCTCGGCGTCCACCTCGCCGAGCTCCGCAAGCGGATCCCCGGCGCCAGGATCGCCCTCCAGCTCGACGAGCCCTCCCTCACCGCCGTCCTTCGCGGCCATGTCCGTACCGCCAGCGGCTACCGCACGTACCGGGCCGTCGACCGGCAGGTCGTCGAGAGCGCCCTGCGCGAGGTGTTCGCGGTCCACGACGGCCCGGTCGCCGTCCACTCCTGCGCCCCCGACGTGCCGTTCGGGCTGCTCCGGCGGGCCGGCGTCGACGCGGTCTCGTTCGACTTCGGGCTGCTCACCGAACGTGACGAGGAGCCGATCGGCGAGGCCGTCGAGGCCGGCACCAGGCTCTTCGTGGGCGTGGTGCCGTCCACCGACACGGCATTGTCCGACCCGGGCGGTAGCGTCATGGGTGTCAGGACGCTGTGGCGCAGGCTGGGGCTGAATCCGGGGACTCTCGCCGAGTCCGTCGTGGTCACCCCGACGTGCGGGCTCGCGGGCGCTTCGCCCGCCTACGCCCGCGCGGCCCTCGCCCACTGCGCCCGGGCGGCGAGATCGCTCGCGGACAACCCTGAGTGACGGGGTCTGAGGCAACGGGAGGACGAGTAACGGTGGCAGTCGAACAGGGGGCCCTGCCCGCCGCGGCACGGGAGCAGCACGCGGAGCTGGCCGAGCAGGTCGAGGAGCACCGCTTCCGGTACTACGTGAAGGACCAGCCGGTCATCAGCGACGGCGAGTTCGACAAGCTCCTGCGCGCCCTTGAGGCGCTGGAGGAGGAGTACCCCGAGCTGCGCACGCCGGACTCGCCGACGCAGAAGGTCGCCGGGCAGTACGAGACGGAGTTCACCTCCGTCGAGCACCGGGAGCGCATGCTCTCGCTCGACAACGCCTTCGACGACCTGGAACTGGCGGCCTGGGCCGAGCGGATCGCCCGTGACGTCGGCACCCCCGACCACCACCTGCTGTGCGAGCTCAAGGTCGACGGCCTCGCGGTCAACCTCACGTACGAGGACGGCCGGCTGACCCGCGCCGCCACCCGCGGCGACGGCCGGGCCGGCGAGGACATCACGCCCAACGTCCGTACGATCGCCGACATCCCGGACCGGCTGCACGGCGACCGCGTCCCGGCACTGGTCGAGATCCGCGGCGAGGTCTACTTCCCGATGAAGGACTTCGAGGGCCTCAACGCCCGCCTTGTAGAGGCGGGTGACAAGCCCTTCGCCAACCCGCGCAACGCGGCGGCAGGTTCGCTGCGCCAGAAGGACCCGAAGGTCACCGCGACGCGCCCGCTCCGCATGGTCGTCCACGGCATCGGCGCCCGCGAGGGCTTCGCCATCGACCGGCTCAGCGAGGCGTACGAGCTGCTGCGCGAGTGGGGCCTGCCGACCGCCCGGCACAACAAGGTGGTCGACTCCCTGGAGGAGGTACGGGAGTTCATCGCGTACTTCGGTGAGAACCGGCACTCCGTGGAGCACGAGATCGACGGGGTCGTCGTCAAGCTGGACGAGATCCCGCTCCAGGGCCGGCTCGGCTCCACCGCGCGCGCCCCGCGCTGGGCGATCGCCTGGAAGTACGCGCCGGAGGAGGTCAACACCAAGCTGGTCGACATCAAGGTCGGTGTCGGCCGGACCGGCCGGGTCACGCCGTACGCGCAGGTCGAGCCGGTGACGGTGGCCGGTTCCGAGGTCGAGTTCGCCACGCTCCACAACCAGGAGGTGGTGAAGGCCAAGGGCGTGCTCATCGGCGACACGGTCGTGCTGCGCAAGGCCGGTGACGTCATCCCGGAGATCCTCGGCCCGGTCGCCGACCTGCGGGACGGCTCCGAGCGGGAGTTCGTGATGCCCGCCGAGTGCCCCGAGTGCGGGACGCCGCTGCGGGCCATGAAGGAGGGTGACATCGATCTGCGCTGTCCGAACGCGCGGACGTGCCCCGCCCAGCTGCGGGAGCGGCTCTTCTATCTGGCCGGCCGCGAGTGCCTGGACATCGAGAACTTCGGCTCGGTGGCCGCCGCCGCCCTCACCCGCCCCCTGGAGCCGGCGGAGCCGCCGCTGGTCGACGAGGGCGATCTCTTCGACCTCACCATCGAGGGGCTGCTGCCGATCAAGGCGTACGTCCTCGACCCGGACAGCGGGCTGCCCAAGCGGGACCCGAAGACCGGCGAGGAGAAGGTCGTCACCGTCTTCGCCAACCAGAAGGGCGAGCCGAAGAAGAACGCGCTTGCCATGCTGGCCAACATCGAGGCCGCCAAGACCCGTCCGCTGGCCCGGTTCATCAACGGGCTCTCGATCCGGCACGTGGGCCCGGTCGCCGCCCAGGCGCTCGCCCGCGAGTTCCGCTCGCTGGACCGCATCGAGCAGGCGAGCGAGCAGGAGCTGGCCGACGTCGACGGGGTCGGCGGGATCATCGCCGCCGCCGTGAAGGACTGGTTCTCCGAGGAGTGGCACCGCGAGATCGTGCGCAAGTGGCGCGCCGCCGGGGTCCTCCTCGAAGAGGAGGGCGCGGGCGATGACGAGGGGCCGCGTCCGCTGGAGGGGATGACGGTCGTCGTCACCGGCACGCTGCAGAACTTCACCAGGGATGGCGCAAAAGAGTCCCTCCAGAGCCGTGGTGCGAAGGTGACCGGTTCCGTTTCGAAGAAGACCGACTTCGTCGTCGTGGGCGAGAACCCCGGATCCAAGTACGACAAGGCGATGCAGCTGAAGGTTCCGGTTCTGGACGAGGACGGCTTCGCCGTCCTGCTCGAACAGGGGCCCGAAGCCGCTCGGGAGGCGGCCGTCCCGGCCGAGGCATAGCCCGGGAGACGCCGACGGGAGACCCGTCGGCGTCACCCGTTCGGCGCATACCAGATCGTTACGGGTGGGCAGGTCGCATTCGGGCAAGAGATGGAGAGCGCTGCCCGTCGGAGCCCTCCGCGGCCTACTGTTGAGACCGTGCGTCTGTCGCGCGGCCGAGTGGGCTCTGCCGGTCGTGGCGGCATGACAACGGCCCACCGCGTTGCGACGGCACCGCCGGCTGTGAGAGGGACGGAATGAAACCGACCGAGAGTGCCGCCGCCCCGCTCTCCCGGGCGCGCGGCCGCGCGGCCTGCGTGGCGATCACCACCGGGCTCCCCGGCGCCGTGGCCGCCCTCGCCGCCGTCGTGCTCGTCACCGGGATCGCCCGGGCCGTGAGCACCGGCCACGGACTCTTCCCCGGCGGCGCCGAGGGCTGGTCCCTCGCCGTCCTCACCGGACTCATCGTCGGACACCTGGTCGCCCTCGGCCGGGACCGCTGGTGGGGCGGCACCGGCTCCGGCGCCGCCCTCACCCTCGCCGTCCTGCTCCTCTACGGCTGGGTGCCCGCCGGACTCGTCTCCATGGCCGTCGTCGTCCTCGTCGGCGCCGCCCGCCGCCACCGCTGGCGCCAGGGCCTCCTGCACGGCTCCGTGGACGTCCTCGGCGTCGGCGCGGCAGCGCTTGTGCTCGCCGCCTTCGGAGACGTACCGACCGTCGAGACCCCCTGGCATCCCCCCGCCTGGGGGATCGCCGACATCCCCGAAGTCGCGCTGGCCGCCGGTACCTACCTCGTGGTGACCCGGCTGCTCCTGTGGTACGCCCTCGCGCCGCAGGGCGGCGGGCTGCCGACGGTCGCCCGGACCGCCCTGCTCCGCCAGGGCCTCGTCGCCGTCGCGCTGCTCGGCATCGCCCCGCTGATCTGCGTCGTCGCCGTCTCCCAGCCGCTGCTGCTGCCGCTCTTCGCCGTCCCGCTCATCGCCCTCGACTCCACGCTCTGGATCGCCCGCGCCCGCGCCGAGGAGCAGCTGAAGGACCCGCTCACCGGCCTGCCCAACCGGCAGTGGCTGCTTGAGCGGGCCTGGACCGCCCTGGAGCAGGCCGAGGGCGAGGGCGCCCGCTCCGCGCTCGTCCTGATCGACCTCGACCGTTTCCGGTCGGTCAACGACACGCTCGGGCACCTCGCCGGAGACCGGCTGCTCCTCCAGATCGCCGAGCGGCTCAAGCTCGCCCTGCCCCGCGGAGCGGAGGCCGCGCGCCTCGGCGGCGACGAGTTCGCCGTCCTGCTCCCCACCGCCGACTCCACCACCAGCGCCCAGCGCGTCGCCCGCCATCTGGTCGCCGAACTCTCCTCGCCGCTCGACCTCGACGGGCTCACCCTCGTCCTGGAGGCCAGCGCGGGCGTCGCCGTCTTCCCCGACCACGCGCTCGACGCCGAGGGGCTGCTGCGCCGCGCCGACGTCGCCATGTACCAGGCGAAGCGGGACCGTACGGGCGTGGAGGTGTACGAGTCGAAGCGCGACTCCAACACCCCCGACCGGCTCGGGCTCCTCGGCGACCTGCGCCGTGCCCTGGACGCCGGCGAGGTCGAACTGCACTACCAGCCCAAGGTCCGTTTCGACGGCCAGGTCGCGGGCCTCGAGGCCCTGGTCCGCTGGGTGCACCCGGAGCGCGGCCGGGTCTCCCCGGACGAGTTCATCGCCATCGCCGAGTCCTCCGGTCTGATGCCGCACCTCACCGAGTACGTCCTGGAGACCGCGCTCGCGCAGGTCGCCCGGTGGCGGGCCCAGGGGTTGAACGTTCCTGTGGCCGTCAACGTCTCGCCCCGCGACGTCCACACCCCCGGCTTCGCGGGCGCCGTCGCCGCCCGGCTCGCCCGCCACGGCGTCCCGGCCGGGGCGCTCCAGTTGGAGATAACCGAGCACGTGCTCCTGGAGGACCCCCAGCGCGCCGCCGACACCATGGCCGGCCTGACAGGCCACGGCGTGAAGATGTCCCTGGACGACTTCGGCACCGGCTACTCCTCCCTCGTCCACCTGCGCCGCCTCCCGGTGAGCGAGCTGAAGATCGACCGCTCCTTCGTCGCCAGGCTCGCCGTCGACGCCGAGGACGCCGAGATCGTCCGCTGCACGCTCGACCTGGCCCACTCGCTCGGCCTGCTCGTGGTCGCCGAGGGCGTCGAGGACGACGAGACCTGGGAGCGGCTGCGCGACATGGGCTGCGACGCCGTCCAGGGCTGGCTGGTCGCCGCCGCGATGCCGCCCGCCGAGACCACCGCCTGGCTGCGTGCCCGCGGCGAGCACGGCTGGCGCCGCCCCTCCGAGGAGGCGGCCGCCCTCCAGGCCCTGGAGGCCGCTCAGGCCGCCTCGCCCGTGGACCTCGACCACCCCTCGGGCCAGGTGGTGCAGTAGCCCTGGGCGGTCCGGTGCACCGGCCCCGGGCGGTCCGGTGCGGGGGGTGGCGGTGCGGGCCCCATAGGATTGGGCCCAACACCATCAAACTCACCCCGTGAGGATCGCATGCCTGGCATCACGCGCGAGGAGGTCGCCCACCTCGCACGGCTGGCGCGTCTGGAGCTGAAGGGCGAAGAGCTCGATCACTTCGCCGGTCAGCTCGACGACATCATCGGCGCGGTCGCCCGCGTCTCCGAGGTCGCCGACCAAGACGTACCGCCGACCTCCCACCCGCTGCCGCTGACGAACGTCATGCGCGCGGACGAGGTCCGTCCGTCGCTCACCCCCGCGCAGGCGCTCTCCGGCGCCCCGGCCCAGGAGCAGCAGCGTTTCAAGGTGCCGCAGATCCTGGGGGAGGACTAATCACATGACGGACAGCACCATCATCAAGCTCACGGCCGCCGAGATCGCCGCGAAGATCGCCTCCGGCGAGCTCACCGCCGTCGAGGTGACCGAGGCCCACCTGGCCCGGATCGAGGCCGTCGACGAGAAGGTCCACGCCTTCCTGCACGTCGACCGCGAGGGCGCCCTCGCCCAGGCCCGCGCCGTGGACGAGAAGCGCGCCAAGGGCGAGAAGCTCGGCCCGCTCGCCGGCGTCCCGCTCGCGCTCAAGGACATCTTCACCACCGCCGGCATGCCGACGACCGTGGGCTCGAAGATCCTCGAAGGCTGGCTCCCGCCGTACGACGCGACCCTGGTCAAGAACCTGAAGGCCGCCGACGTCGTCATCCTCGGCAAGACCAACATGGACGAGTTCGCCATGGGGTCCTCCACCGAGAACAGCGCCTACGGCCCCACCGGCAACCCCTGGGACCTCACCCGGATCCCCGGCGGCTCCGGCGGTGGCTCCTCGGCCGCGCTCGCCGCGTACGAGGCCCCGCTCGCCATCGGCACGGACACCGGCGGCTCGATCCGCCAGCCCGCCGCCGTCACCGGCACCGTCGGCGTCAAGCCGACCTACGGCGGCGTCTCCCGCTACGGCATGGTCGCCTTCTCCTCCTCCCTCGACCAGGGCGGCCCCTGCGCCCGTACGGTCCTGGACGCGGCCCTGCTGCACGAGGCCATCGCCGGGCACGACCCGCTGGACTCGACCTCCATCGACGCCCCGGTCCCGCAGGTCGTCGAGGCCGCCCGCAACGGCTCCGTCGCCGGCATGCGCGTCGGTGTCGTCAAGCAGTTCCGCGGCGAGGGCTACCAGGCCGGTGTCGTGCAGCGCTTCGACGAGTCCGTCGAGCTCCTCAAGGAGCTGGGCGCCGAGATCGTCGAGCTGGACTGCCCGACCTTCGACCTCGCCCTGTCGGCGTACTACCTGATCGCGCCGTCCGAGTGCTCCTCCAACCTGGCCCGCTTCGACGCCATGCGCTACGGCCTGCGCGTCGGCGACGACGGCACCCGGTCGGCCGAGGACGTCACCGCCCTCACCCGTGAGGCCGGCTTCGGCGACGAGGTCAAGCGCCGCATCATCCTCGGTACGTACGCGCTCAGCTCCGGCTACTACGACGCGTACTACGGCTCGGCGCAGAAGGTCCGCACCCTCATCACCCGCGAGTTCGAGCAGGCCTTCGAGCAGGTGGACGTGATCGTCTCCCCGACGACCCCCACCACCGCCTTCCCGATCGGCGAGCGCGCCGACGACCCGATGGCGATGTACCTCGCGGACCTGTGCACCATCCCGACCAACCTGGCCGGCAACGCCGCCATGTCGCTGCCCTGCGGCCTCGCGCCGGAGGACGGCCTGCCGGTCGGCCTGCAGATCATCGCCCCCGCCATGAAGGACGACCGGCTGTACAAGGTCGGAGCCGCCGTCGAGGCCGCCTTCGTGGAAAAGTGGGGACACCCGCTGCTCGAGGAGGCTCCGTCGCTGTGAGTACCAGTGCACTGCAGAAGGCCAAGGGCTTCAAGAAGTCCAAGGCCGGTACGTACCTGTCCATGGGCACCACCGCCTTCGGCGCCGTCACCGTGATGAAGCAGGTCAAGAAGGCCCGAGCCGAGCACGACACGCTCAAGCTCGTCGACGCCGTCGTGTCCGCCGCCGCCATCGTCACCGGCCTCGCGATCCTGTACCGCGAGCTGAAGCGCCTCGGCGACGACGACGTCCTGCTGGGCTGAGAGGGAAGTTCCACCGTGACTGTCACTGAACTGCTGTCGTACGAAGCGGCGCTGGCCGCGTACGACCCCGTCATGGGCCTTGAGGTCCATGTCGAACTCGGTACGAAGACCAAGATGTTCTGCGGCTGCTCGACCGAGCTGGGCGCCGAGCCCAACTCGCAGACCTGCCCCACCTGTCTCGGTCTGCCCGGCTCGCTCCCGGTCGTCAACGCGATCGGCGTCGAGTCGGCCGTGAAGATCGGTCTCGCGCTGAACTGCGAGATCGCCGAGTGGTGCCGCTTCGCCCGGAAGAACTACTTCTATCCGGACATGCCGAAGAACTTCCAGACCTCGCAGTACGACGAGCCGATCGCCTTCAACGGCTATCTGGACGTCCAGCTGGAGGACGGGGAGATCTTCCGCGTGGAGATCGAGCGCGCCCACATGGAGGAGGACACCGGCAAGTCGCTGCACGTCGGCGGCGCCACCGGCCGTATCCACGGCGCGTCCCACTCCCTGCTCGACTACAACCGCGCCGGCATCCCGCTCATCGAGATCGTCACCAAGCCCATCGAGGGCGCGGGCGAGCGGGCCCCCGAGGTCGCCAAGGCGTACGTCGCCGAGCTGCGCGAGCTGATCCGCGCGCTGGGCGTCTCCGAGGCGCGGATGGACCAGGGCCAGATGCGCTGCGACGTGAACCTGTCGCTGCGCCCCAACGGCACCAAGACCTTCGGCACCCGCTCGGAGACGAAGAACGTCAACTCGCTCCGCTCGGTGGAGCGGGCGGCGCGCTTCGAGATCCAGCGCCACGCGGCCGTGCTGACCTCCGGCGGCACGATCGTGCAGGAGACCCGTCACTTCCACGAGGACGACGGCTCCACCACCTCGGGCCGGATCAAGGACAACGCCGAGGACTACCGGTACTTCCCGGAGCCCGACCTCGTGCCCATCGCACCCGCGCGCGCGTGGGTCGAGGAGCTGCGCGGCGGACTGCCCGAGCTGCCGCGCGTGCGCCGCAACCGGCTCCGTGAGGAGTGGGGCGTCTCCGAGCACGACATGCAGTCGATCCTCAACGCGGGCGCGGTCGACCTGATCGTCGCGACCACGGACGCGGGCGCTCCGTCGGACCAGGCGCGCAAGTGGTGGATGGGCGAACTGGCCCGTTCCGCCAACGAGTCGGGCACCGCCCTGGACGAGCTGCCGATCACCCCGGCGCAGGTCGCCCGGGTGGCCGAGCTGGTGGCCTCCGGCGACCTCACCGACAAGCTGGCCCGCCAGGTCATCGAGGGCGTGCTCGCGGGCGAGGGCGGCCCGGACGAGGTCGTCGAGAAGCGCGGCCTGAAGGTCGTCTCCGACGAGGGCGCGCTCGGCACGGCCGTCGACGAGGCCATCGCGGCCAACGCGGGCATCGCCGACAAGATCCGCGGCGGCAAGGTCGCGGCGGTCGGCGCCCTGGTCGGCGCGGTCATGAAGGCCACCCGCGGCCAGGCGGACGCGGCGCGCGTGAAGGACCTGATCCTGGAGAAGCTGGGCGTCAGCGAGGGCTGATCGTCCGGTCGTTCCGTACGCGTACGAGGGCGGCGCCCCGGGTCCAATGGGACCCGGGG